>VFJU01000052.1 GCA_009885905.1 Verrucomicrobiota bacterium | reverse complement strand
GGAAAAGATCGAGAATTTCCCGCCGTTCTTTTGGTGAGATCCGGCCTTCGGTGACCGCCTTTTCGGCGAATGTCCGGAAACGAGTGACCAGTTCTTTAGGATCAAACTCGACGTAGGTAAGGACGTCGGCGACGGTATCGCCTTCGACCTCGTGCGTGTAAACTGGCTTACCCTTTTCGAGGTGCACGCCGACGACATTTGTATCGCCTAATAGATTGTGGAGATCTCCAAGAGTTTCCTGATATGCGCCTACTAGAAAGACTGCTAGGTAATAGGGCTCGCCTTGTTTAAAGTCGTGGAGAGGTAGTATTTTTGCGACGTCTTCCTTGTCGATGAATCGGTCAATCTTGCCATCGCAATCGCAAGTGATGTCCGCAAGGACCGCGCGGTGGCGGGGTTTCTCGTCGAGACGATGAATTGGCATCACTGGGAAGACTTGGTCGATCGCCCATGAGTCTGGCAGCGACTGGAATAGACTGAAATTTCCGTAGTAGAAGTCAACGAGCGTCGATGAGAGTTCACGAAGATCCTCGGGGATGTCGTCGAGTTCAGCGATCAAGTTAGAAATCCGGGTGAGGATGTGCCAGAACCAAGCTTCTGCTAGACCGCGCTCGCGGAGCGTGGCGGCGCCGTAGAAGAACTGGGCCCGCATTTGATCGCGGTAATACATCGCATCATTGAAACACTCTTGAAGGTTTTTTTTGTTAATCACCTTGTTGACCTCGATGATATTCATCAGGTTTTGTGGCGCATTTTCTGGGATAGGAGGGGCTTCCTCGCTCGTTTGCGCGCTGGTAACGTCGAGAATGTTGAAGACTAGAACTGAATAATACGCCACCACCGCGCGACCAGATTCAGACACGAGATTCGGATGTGAAACGCCGGCCTTGTCGCAGATTTGCGATACCACCTCGACGATGTCCGTGCAGTATTCAGCGACAGAGTAGTTGCAGGACGAGTGGAAATTGGTGTGTGAGCCATCGTAATCAACGGCCATGCCGCCACCGATATCGAGCACACCCATCGGGGCACCCTCTTTGACGAGGTCGCAATACATACGCACCGCCTCGGTGGCGCCTTCACGGATCGATGCGATGTTAGGAATCTGTGATCCTTGGTGATAGTGGAGCATTTTCAGGCAGCCGATGTATCCCGTGTCCTTCAGGTGATCCACCACCGCGATGACCTGTGAGGCGTTGAGGCCGAAGACCGACTTATCGCCTGCGCTGTCCTGCCAGTGACCGGAGCCTTTCGTCGAGAGACGAACGCGCACGCCGAGGTTTGGCAGAACCCCGAGTTTACGTGAGCGTTCGAGTATTAGATCGAGTTCACTGGGCATTTCTAACACTAGCATGATTCGCAGGCCCATTTTTTGAGAATGGAGTGCGAGGTCGATAAACTCCTCGTCCTTGTAGCCATTACAAATCAGGTAGGCTTCGGGATCATGCATGTGTGCAAGCGCAGCGATGAGTTCGGGCTTAGAACCAGCTTCTAAACCGTAATGATATTTTTTCCCAAACTCGGAGATCTCCTCGATGACTTGGCGTTGTTGATTCACCTTGATCGGATAGACGCCACGATATTCGCCGCGATATTTTGAATCCTTGATTGCCTTGCAGAAGGACTCGTTGATTTCGGTGATGCGTGAATGGAGCAGATCTCGGAACCGGAGGAGAACTGGTAGGTGAGTGCCACGGTCGCGAAGACCGTCGATAACTTCGAAGAGTGAAACCTCGACTTGTGCTTCATCATCTTCAAGGCGGACGGTGACGTGACCATTTTTGTTAACGCCGAAAAATCCGTGTCCCCATGTCTCCACGCCGTAAAGCTCGGAAGATTTTTCCGTGGACCACGGGATTTCAGATTTGCGTCTTGGGGCTTTGGTAAGGGTAGCGGTGGAGGAAGGAGGAGTCATTGAGAGAATATATTAGATGTTAGTAAGTGGCTAGTTTCCAGTTAGGGAATTCAGTTTTGAGTTGGAGGCGAAATTTATTGGCTTCAGCAGACTTGCCCTGTTGTTCGAGCACTTGAATATACTTTGAGATCGCGAGCGGTTTGAGATCCGCGTCCTCGTGGAATTGAATGACGTTAAGGTAATCGGCAGCGGCAGGACCAAAATCTTTGGCTTTGAGACTCAAGTCCCCCGAGAGGATGCGCAGGCCAGCGCTGGTTCGTCCTTGGGGACGGAGGGCGGCACCCTCATCCGAGGCGATGCGTGCATCCGCATCGCGTTGCATGAGCAGTAGAGACCGCCCGCGGTCAAGTAATCCATCCGCTTTCCAACCGGGATTATCTTCGACGGCGAGGACGTTGTCAGCAGCGATGAGCGCGCCCTGGGCATCGCCGACTTCGAGGCGAGCCTTCGCGAGGTAGCGCCAGACTTCCTTGGGTGTTTCGCGTGGTTCGGCGGGGTTTGCGACGAGAGTGAGTGACTTGGCCGCCGATTCGAAGTCACCCGCGTTATAGGATTGCATCCCAGACCACTGGATCGCTTGGTCGGGAATGTCCGAGTCATATTTGCCGAGGATCGCGAGGTTAATCTCCGCGGCGAGCTTGGCTGGGTCTTGGGATGCGAAGTAGCCGAGGATGAGAAGAAGTCCCGCATGCTTGGCGTAAGCGTCTGACCGCATGGAGCGAGCATTTTCAAGATATGGAACTGCGTCCTTGGCAGAATTATTTTTCACCATCCCCCACCCGATCCAATAATTTGCCTCCGCTTGCAATTTGTCGCTGAGGTTTTTGTCACATTTTAAAAGCCCTTGATAGCGGACAATCATGTCGGGAATGTTGCTCTGTGATCGACGCAAGCGAGCTGATTCTAACCACGCGTAGGAGGCAAAATTTTCTTGGGAAGGCGGAGACGCGATGAGGCGGTCGAAGTCCGTGATGGCTTTTGCCGGCTCGTCGCCCTCGACATAAGCTTTAGCGCGTTTCGCCAAGGCCGATGTGACTCGAGTATCTTGCGGATATTTTGCAATGAAGTCACTGAACGAGCGGATTGCACCCTGCGCATCTCCCGCTTCGGAGAGACACCATCCCCGCTGATAGAGCAGGCTGGGGCGATTTTTTTCGCTCACCAATGATGCATTAATCTCTGAGTAAGCTTTGGCCGCAGCAGCAATATCTTTGTTAGAAAACAAACTTTCCGCCTTCATCATCATTGCGGTGTGGATGCGCGAGTCTTCTGGGCGGGCTTTGCTGTAGAGTTGGAGGAATCCATCCACTTGGTCGGGGAGATGGCGACCTTCAATTTGGAAGAAACAAAGTAAGCGATAATAGGCAGCTTGGAAGGCCATGTCGGTTTCCGGCTTCACCAATTTCTCCACGTCTCTAAAAAGCTGTAGTGCTTCGCTTGGGAGCTTGAGGCGCAAGTATGAGCGAGCGGCGATCATGAGGCGATTTGCCTCCTTTTCCCCGTCCGCTTTTGTGGTGCTGCGGCGAAAAATGTCGATGACTTCGCGGTAATTCTTCTTAGCGAAAAAGTTAGCCATCAGAGCAGTCTGGGCATCGGCGCGGGAGTCTTCCATCCCAGGGGTACGCATGATCAATTGCAGGTATTTATCCGCAAGATCCGTTTGGCCGAGCTTAGTGGCGGCGAGTGAGGCGTGGAGTGCTGCCTCGCCGCGGACTTTCGGGTTATCGGGTGCCGCCACGACTTCCTCGAACAGGATCATCGCTTCTGTTAGTTTACCCGATTTCACATACAGGTGGCCGAGTGCGACTTTCGACTGCGCCGCAAACAAACCGGCAGATGGATCTGCGATGACACGTTTGAATGAAACGATCGCCTCCCGGTCGCGACCGGAGAGACGGTAGCAATTTCCTGCTAGATAATTCCCCCGTGCTCGTTCTTGGGGTTTTGCAGCGTTTGCAGCGAAGCTTTCGAAATACGGCGCTGCAAATTGATATTCGGATTTGTTGTAGTGATCCGCGGCGAGCGTATAAGCAGCGGCGGCGGCCCACTTGCCTTTGCTGTAGCGATTCAGCAGCGTGCTGAAGCAACGTTTTCCATCATCGATTTGGCCTGATTGGTAGAGACTATTTCCGAGGTACCACCACGCCATTTCCGCGTTCGGGTGGTTTGGAAAGGCGCTCAGGTATTCCGAAAAAATATCTCCGGCGCGGCGGAAGTAATCCAGGCGGCCGTCTTGGGTGGTGCTTGCCTGCGCCGAGTCATAGAGATTTTTTCCCCGCAGAAAAAAGTCCGTTGAGGCATTCGCATTCAGGGTGGGATCTACGGCTTGAGCCCTGGGGATCTGTGCGACCACCGAGCTGAAGCCGAGGATGAAAATTGCGAAAGCTCGTTTCAAGATGCGTGTAGCGTTGTCCGTTTGGGAGCGTTTGCCAAGCGAATCACTTGCTGGGTTCCGGCCGCTGAGTTGCGAAGGAAATATTCCAAATCCCGGCTTTTTGACAGGTGTCGATGACTTCGACGATGCGTTGGTAGGCCACATTACCATCGCCACGAATGCGAACCGGCTGGTTCCGAAATTGTTTGGCGATGGAGGCAAGTTTCTCAAAGAGTTGTGTGCGGTCTACGATGAGTCCCTCGACCTTAATGCCACCGTCCGCAAGCACATTGATAATAATTTCTCCACGGACGCGCTCTGGCTCCGCGCCTTCTTGTGCGGTCGGCACGGAGACATTGAGCTCTGTCTCGGACTTGCTGAACTGCCAGCTGATGATAAAAAAGCAGAGTAGCAGCAACAGGATATCGATCATCGGGGCCAACTGAATGGCGATCGCTGGCGGTTGGCGATTTGAGAATTTCATCCTTGGAATCGATTAGACGCCTTGGAGATCTGCCCGATCTCCTGGGAGTGCAGAGCTTGACGGATCGGGATAATCTTCACGCTTGCGGGGCATTGGATTTACCGAGGAGGTATCGTAGCGCTCGGTGGAAGATTGCAGGAGGATGACAAAATGTGTCACTGCTGCTTCGAGTTCGGCAACAAACTTTTGGACTTTGCCCCGGAAGATCGAGTAGAAAGCCAGTGCAGGAATGCTGATGGCTAGGCCGCCTGCGGTGGCGATGAGTGCCTTAGAAACCCCTTCCGCGAGGCCCATTTCCCGGACGCCGGGAACTGCCCCCGACGAGATTTGAAAGAACGCCTCGATCATTCCAAACACCGTTCCCAGCAAGCCGACCATCGGCGCGATCGCACCGATGTCAGCAAGGTAGGTGATACGCGAAGTGAGTTGGCCCGCTTGATGAGAACCCTCAGTCTGGGCGATTTCCCTAACATTTTCAAAAGGGCAGCCTGGGTTCGAAATCACAAAATCGATGGTCTTTTGAGTGACACGGGCCATGCATTCGTTGCGGCGGTTGCTTAGGGCGCTGAGTCCGAGGAAGTCGCGCTTGCGCACCATGATGTCGACGCTGTTCATGAACCGATCACTCACGATGGCATTTCGTCGGACGGTTAGTAAAAATAACAGGATAAGTAGGACCGTGATGACCGACATCACGCCGAGCGGGTACATCATGATTCCGCCCTTCGCGAGGATTTCGAGGATGTTTGTTTGCTTGATTTGCGGAGTTGCTGATTCAGCAGCGGCGGAGAGGGTGGCGACCGTGACAAAAAAACTCGCGATTGAAATATGGCAACACTTCATGGAATGAGATGAGTTCTAAATGCCCGAGTTGACGAAAGCAAGTCTGGCCAACGCGGGCTTCGTCCACCTTGGGCGACCGCGAGGTGAATTTAGATTCCAGGCTTCGCGCGGCCACCGCTATCGGAATTGAGAAACCGATAGTAGACCTCCAGCATTAGGATGCAGAGTGCGTTTCGATAAACCACGTTGCCACCGAGACCGTGACCGTCGAATTTCGGTGACTTCCAAGATCCATCCGCATTCTGGTTGTTAAGGATTTGGTCGCGATAGAGATCATTGTAAAACTTCCAATACTCGCCCCCCGCCTGCATCATCGCTTGGGATTCATAGTAGTGGCAATAGAGGTCGGAGTTCTCTGTGCCGAAGTCGAGCTTGGTATTTTCCATGATATATTTGAGGCCGTTGCGGACTTCCGATGTGCTGGCTTTACCCCACATCTGATGGCAGAGCACGCCGACCCCAGTGAGGGCGAAATACTTGTTATCTTTCAAAGGTTTATTATTACTATAGCCAAAGCCACCGTTCTCATTTTGGCAGTTGCTCAGGTATTTGAGGCCTTGGTTGATGCACGAGTTCAGTCCTTTGTATTTGATCCGCGTGTGGCTGCATGCCTTGAGCGCTTGCATCTGCCAACCCACGATCGAGACGTCCGTGTGAGCACCTGCGCCTTTAGTCTTATAGAGATAGGCCCAGCCGCCATTTTCATGCTGATTATCGATGATAAATTGACCGGCTTTTTCGGTGATATCCATCAGGTTAGGAATCTCGATCTTACCTTCGCCACAAAACGTCGCGGCTTCACCCAGTGCGTAGGTTGCGATGGCGTGCTCATACACCCAGCCATTACCGGTGAAATTTGCAGACATTCTGCCGTTATTTTTCATCCCGAGGTTCACCAAATAGACGATGCCTTTCATGCAAGAGTCACCAAATTCTTGTGAGACGGGCGTCTCGCAGTGACCGAAATAGGCCAACAAAGCGAAGCCAGTCATCGCTGCTTTGTTACTATTTCCCCATGACCCGTCGGCGGCTTGGTTTGCTTTCAGCCACCGGAGTCCGTTGAGAACCGCCTCCTCGCAGGCTGGCGTGCCTCCATTTTCCGTTAAGCGTGCGAGCCGGTCTTCTTTCGAGCAGCGTTTTCGCATGTTTTCTGGGATGAGCCCGAACAACTTGCCCGCGCCACCGCCCAAGCCGACACCCCCGCCATTTCCAGCGCCTTTTCCGAAGCCTGAACCCGTGCCGGAGCCCCCGAGGCCCCCTGACATACCGCCACCGCTCAAGGAGCTGAGCGTCGACATTTCGCCGAAGTTATCTCCCTGCTCAGGGATGGCGTAAGACGACGATGCCCCCTCGGCGAAGACCCGCTTGGAATTGGTCGTCGGGGTGATTTGAGCGCGTTTTTTTTGTTGGACTTGATGCTCGGCCCCGCGCTCACCCCCCCCACCGCCCGGAGGCATGAAAT
This sequence comes from Verrucomicrobiota bacterium, assembly GCA_009885905.1. Classification (GTDB taxonomy): domain Bacteria; phylum Verrucomicrobiota; class Verrucomicrobiia; order Verrucomicrobiales; family Akkermansiaceae; genus Luteolibacter. The sequence continues at coordinate 4,358 of VFJU01000052.1, read as the reverse complement.
CGACTTTTTTCTCTGGCTCCTTGATGATTTGGAAAACCCAGAATCCACCGATGACTAACAAAATGATGTGGAACAGCGCGGCGATCAACAACGAGCCGCCACCGAGTTTCGCCCACCATCCAAGTTTCTTTCTTTCCGCTGGGACGAAACTCTCGTTCTCTTCGTTATCGTAATTTTCCATGGGTCAGGGGTGGGTTACTCGTTCAATCTGGCCGAGGATCACTCAGGGCTTCCCGCTTGGAAGCTAACGTTTGAAATTTTCGCGCGACTCAGTGCATCGAGAACATCAACCACACGCTCGTAGCGCGCAAGGTCGTTCGCATAAATGGTCACTAACACCTCGGACTTCGAGGCGTCGCTGCTTTCACGCAATTGGTTCAAGCTGCCGGCCAACTCGGGTAAATTTTTGGCCTCGGGCGTGTCGAGCGGGTCGTCGTTAAGATAAACTTGACCGTCGTCCTCGATGCGAACCGCGATCTCATCGGGCGTTGGCGTGTCGCCAGTGGTTTCCACCGTCCCGGGCAGCTTGGTGACGTGGGCGTTCTCCACTTGGATGTCGCTGGCTTGGACGATGAAGAAGAGCAGAATCACGAAAACCACGTCGATCATCGGCGCGATTTGGAAGCCCAAGTTGACTTCCGCATTTCCTTTGCGTCGGCGGTGTTTCTTTTTCATGGGCGGTTCACTTGTTAGATGATGCGAAGGCGATGTCGGCAATGCCGGCTTCACCGATAAGGTTCATGACCCGCTGGATCTCGCCAGCGGGGACGGCGGCGTCACCGCGGACCACGATGCGCAGTCTTTCGTCACGCTTGCGGCTCTCCTGAAGAATCGGCACCACATCCGGCCAGTTGTTATAAACTTGGTCGTCCAATACGAGGACTCCCTTGTTAGACTTTTCATCGTATCGCACGTTCACCGCCATCTCATGTTTTGCCATTTCAGGTTCACGAGTCTTAGCACTCGGCGACACGGGCAGTCTGATGTTCTTGTCCACCTTGAGTACCTCGGCTGAGGTGATCATGACGAAGAAAACTAACAGCACCAGTAGTACGTCGATCATAGGAGCAATCTGGAACTCAGGTTCGCCGTCTCCGCCACCACCACCGCCTGCCATAGGATCAGTTCGTTAAAAGGTTGTTAATTGTTAGGCTGGCACGGGGCTCAGCCTTCGGGGGCTTGCACCCAGTTAGGCAGCGCCGCGTAGGTTTCCTCCTGACCGACGTCGGCATCTTTCAGGTATTCATACGGTGCATTACGGAACAAGTGCTCAGCCTCTTCATGGAGATGGTGCACAGCGCCTTGAAGTTTATTGCGGAGGAAATAGAAAGCCATGAACGCGGGGATCGCGACGAGAAGTCCGGTGGCGGTCGCGACAAGCACCTCGCCGATGTGACCGGCCAGTTCGCCCACGCCACTTGATAGACCCGCCGTGCCAAGGCTACCGAAAGCACCTTTCATACCGCCCACGGTTCCTAACAGCCCGATCATCGGCGCGCACACCCCGATCACGGAAAGATAGTTGATCCGCGTCTGAAGAGTGGAGCTCATTTTTTCTACCGTCGCGTAGATTGCTTCTTCGGTGGCATCCTTGCCGTAGCCAACCGATCCGAGACCGGCACGCATCACCTCGGCGAAGGGGCTGAAACTTAATTTCATGGCTTGATAAGCCCCGACGTAATCGCCGGCACGGAAGAGTTCCTGCACGAGAGTCACGTCCTCGGGCGGCGTCATTTTCTTACTATTCGTCCGTAACCAAATGTCGATGATGAGCCAGACCATCGCGATCGAAAAAAGCAGCAGCAAGTGCATGACCCAGCCACCTTCGAGGTAGGTGTCGATGAGTGTTTTTTTAGTCACACCGCCTTTGGTTTCCGCGCCGAAAACGGTCATCGGAAGAAACACGAGTGCAGCGTAGGCGGCCTTTTGGATGGATTGATTCATGGCGTTAGTGTTTGAGAAATGAACGGTGACAGGTTGATTGATTATTTTAAGCTTTCAAGACGCTTATTGGCCTCCACAGAAACGAGGGTGCCTGCGGATTCGCGTAGTGAAGATTTGAGCAGGGCGACAGCTTCATCGCGCCGATCCAGAGTGACGAGAAATTCCGCTGCCCTCAGCTCGGCGACGCCGTTGAGGATCATGCCACCGGAAGGGTAAAGACAGGCAACCGAGAGGAAGGCTTCGAGCGCCTCGGCATCGCGTTTGAGAGCTACCGCAGGGTCCTTGTCGCGCTTCAAGCTGCTGATTAAATTTCCACGGTAAAAAGCAGCGTAGGCACAAACATCTGCAGGCAAGTTGTCCGTCGATAGGTCGCCCAACGCGACGAGTCTGTCGTCCACGTTGGCGGACTCAGGCATGAGGAGTGCCTTGCCGAGCGCAACGAACGGGTCGTTACCTTGAGCAGGGGTGGCCTCGGAAATTTCCTTGCCGAGTTCTGCACATTTCACGGTGTTGCCCGTGACCGCTGAGGCGATCAACGCCGCGCGGGCGGCCTCGAGCCAGAAATTTCCGGAAATCTTGGCGGTGACTCGTTGTTCCACGAGGATGGGCTCTAGCAGTTTCAACGCATCGGCCGGTTTGCCCATGAGCAAGAGCCCGATGGCTGGGTTGATCGCGGAGGGTTTTTCGCCAAAAATGTGGTCGGCGGTAGCCATCGGGTAAGACTGCCCAGAGATAAATCCATCCCCAGTAGTTTTGATCACCAACTTGTCCACTTGGGCATCCACCGCCGAGATAGGCACCGATTTACCGTTTTGGAAAACGATGCGCACGGGTTCCGCAGCGACGGGCAGCGCTAGGGCCGCGACCGCGCATGCCAGCAACGCCGCACGGGATGGATGAGATAAATTTGACATGGCTTGCAAAATTATTTGGCCAACTCGACGGCTTTTTTGGCGCGCGCGGTGTTTTTGAGTTTCGGATTTACGGCAAGCGCCTTGAGAGTCTCGTTGGCGAGGTCGGTATTGCTGAGCGCGAGGGCCGTTTCGTAAGCTTGCCAGTAAGCTTCTGCGGCGACTTCGGGCACGCTTTGGTTGGCGACGTAGACCCGCTGGTAAGTGCCATGGGCCTTCTTGAGTAGCTCGGCCTTGGCATCCGGGCTTGCCGCTTTTTCGGCCTGCTTGCGGTAAATCCCAGCGAGCATGATGTAGGCTTTACCGGCAAATTCGCCACGGAACACCTTGTCGCCAGCGATTTCAAGAGCCAGCTTCTCGGCCTCCTCATCGCGGCCTAACGCCACCAAGGCTTGCAGCTTGCCGAGCGTGGTCTCCTTGAACCGCGACATCCCAGGATTGCTAGTCAACGCCGTTTCAAAAATCTCGAGCGCTTCCTCGGGATGCTTGCGGGCGAGGGCGACGTATCCAAGACCCACCGGCCCGGCGTCGGCGAACATCCCATCTTTGTAACGCTCGCTGAGGCGCGTGAACATCGCGGACGCGTCATCCAAATTTCCGAGTTTCAGAAGAATGTCACCCGAAACCGCCAGCAATGCGGGGCTGAGAACCTTTGGGTCCTTGGCGTTGATCGTCGCGATGCCCTTGAGATACAAATCCGAGCGGTCCGCCCGTTTCAGAAGTTGCGCCAACCGAGCCCGAGCGTAGTAAAGTCGGGCGTTGCTAGTCGCATTTTCCTTGCCTGCCGTGGCTTGGTTGAGGACGTCGATCAATTGTTTATCGATGGCGTCCACATCGACCTCCGCCGCTTTTTTGCGCGGTACGAGGGTTTTCACCAACTCGTCGATGAGGAACTCGACCTGCTCAGCCGAGGGGTCAGCGATCCGAGATTTTAGCGCATTTGCAAGCATTTCTGCGGCCTCTGCGCCCTTGCCCTCGCGGGCTTTCATCTTAGCGACTTGCGAGGCCGAAAGCAGCGCCAGCGGGCTTGTGGGCTTGCGCTGAAGGAACTCGCCGTGAAGCGCGGCGATGCCAGCGTAGTCCTTGTTACCGGAGAGCATGGTCGTCGAGGAATCCAGCGCGTATTGGACGACGTCATCCATATTTTCACCCCAAATCGCATTTTTGTATGCCTCGAGCGCGAGACGCTGGAATTTTGCGAGTTCATCGGGCTTGTCGGAGGTTTTTTTCTTATAAGTATCTGCCAGTAGGCAATACATCGAGCCGGCGGAACTGTCGTCGGGATGCTGTTTGAGGAAGGTGGTGAGGTCTTTGATGATCTTATTCGACTGATCCACTTCCTTGTCGTTGAAGTCGATGAAAGCCAGTCGATAGCGAAGATCGCCCGCGTAGCGACCGTCTGGGAATTGGCTGAGGTATTCTTTGCAGGAGGCGAGGGTTTTCTTGTACTCGTTCGTCAAGAAATTCGACATCGCCACATAATAGAGCGCGTTTTCAATGAGC
>VFJU01000060.1 GCA_009885905.1 Verrucomicrobiota bacterium | reverse complement strand
TTGGTGCCCGCGTTTGCACAACCCGATTCAAAATCTCACGTGCCAGACCGTAAGGCCACGGAGGGAGTCTATGTCAACGAGTCGCCGCTGCCGCAGGGTTGGCCCGCTCCCGGCCCATACAATCAGGTTACAAAAAAAGAATACCCAGCGTCTCGCGCGGCATATTCTAACACAAGTAGCCCGAATGGTGGATTCTGGACTCTCTTCCAGCACATCAAGCGCAATGACATTCCGATGACTTCACCCGTGGAAATGAAAATGAAAGAGAGTCCTGAAAATGGAATGGTGATGGAACAAATGGGTTTTCTCTATCAGTCGCCGGAAGTCGGCAAGGCCGGTGCGGACGGCGAGGCGGTCACGGTTCGCGATGTTCCAGCGACGACGGTGCTCGCCTACACGTGGCAAGGCCCGCGCGACGAGGCAGAAATCGCCAAGGCGCGAGCCGCAATCGAGGTGGTGATGGCGGAGAAAAAGCTCGTTTCTACCGGCTACCGTTTGTTGGGATACAACAGCCCGATGGTACCGAGTAAAAAACAAACTTACGAGCTTCAGGCGTTGTTGAAGTGATAGATTGACTCTCTCTAATTAAAAAAGCTCCTCGTTGTTACGAGGAGCTTTTTTGCTTAACGCGAACGCGTTCGTTTGCCTTTCGCTGGTTGTGTCAGCGGCCGCCGCGGTCTTCGCTGCCAGATGCCGTTTTCTGTGACCGCTTGCGGACATTGGCATCGAGGATGCGCTTGCGCAGGCGGATGTTGAGTGGGGTGGCTTCGACGAGTTCATCGGCGTCGATGTATTCGATCGCACGCTCTAACGAGAAGCGCAGCGCTGGAGTGAGCTTGGATGTTTTGTCCTTGCCGGACGAGCGCATGTTGTCGAGGTGCTTTTCCTTAACTGGGTTGACGGGAAGGTCGCCCACGCGTGGGTTCTCACCGACGAGCATACCGCCGTACACCGCATCGCCCGGAGCGACGAACAGCGTGCCGCGGTCTTCAAGCATTTGCAGCGAGTATGGCGTGGCGGTTCCGGAATCCATCGAGACCAGTGTGCCGGTGGTGCGGTTCTGGATTTCGCCGGCGTGTGGTGCGTATTCCTTGAACAAGTGTGACATGATGCCGTGACCCGAGGTTAAGTTGACCAGTTCGGTTTCAAATCCGATGAGGCCCCGCGTCGGGATGACCGCTTGGATGAACACGCGGCCTGAAGCCTCCGTGTCCATGTGCTCCATCAGGCCCTTGCGGTTCATGAGGATCTTGAGGATGCCTTGGGTGTAGTCGCCTGGGGCTTCGACGTAGAGAGTTTCGAATGGCTCTAGCAGTTTGCCCGCATCGTCACGGCGGAAAATAACCACTGGACGGGAAACGAGAACCTCGAAGCCTTCGCGGCGCATTTGCTCGACGAGCACGGCGATCTGCATGGCTCCGCGAGCGGAGA
>VFJU01000226.1 GCA_009885905.1 Verrucomicrobiota bacterium | reverse complement strand
AGCGAGGCGGGGTGAAATCCTGCGGCGATCGCTGCGGCGGTTTCTTCAGGAGAGAAATCTCCTTCCGGTCCTACTAACAGGGTCGCTTGTAGAGTGGCTGGGTGGGCGTGGAGAATCTGGCGTAGCGGTAACGCTCCAGCGGTTAGCGAGGCGATGATTTTTAGCCCAGGGGCATCGGCTTGGGTGCTAAGCCATGGGTCGAAGGCGAGTGGTTCGGCGATGACGGGGAGGTTATCTTGGCCGCACTGCTTGCAGGCTTCGAGGGCGTTACGGCGCCACTTTTCAGACTTGCCGTCACCGGGCTGGACGACCGTGTTTCGGGTGATGAGCGGTTGAATTGCGGAGATTCCTAGTTCGACGGATTTCTGAACGATGAGATCCATGTTTTTTCCCTTTGGGATTGCCTGAGCAAGGGTGATGACGGGTAGCGGCGTGCGGGAGGGGAGGATTTCTTTGAGTTTGAGAGGGATTTTGTCGCGAGAAATATTAAGGATTTCTGCAGACGCGCGGCGGCCGTGTCCGTCGAAGACGATGATCGAGTCGCCCACTTTCATTCTAAGGACTTGCGAGAGATGGCGTGCCTCATCGCCCGAAAGCGCGGGCTCGGTGAGCCATGCACTTGGTGGAAGAAAAAAGCGAGCCATGGAACAGACGTGGCCTAGACAGCCGATAGATATTTTAGTTAGAGGTCAAAAAACCGTTTGGCTTTTTTGAAGAAACCCTCCTGCATCGGCGAATTATGCTCGCCGATCGATTCAGAAAACGCGCGGAGTTTGTCTTCTTGGTCGCTGCTGAGTTTCGTGGGGACTTCCACTTGCACGGTTACGTTTAGATTACCGCGTCGTCCGTTAGAGAGTGAAGGCATTCCCTTCTCGCGCAGGCGGAAGACGGTGCCGCCTTGTGTGCCAACGGGAATTTTTATTGATGACTGACCATCGAGAGAAGGGACCTTGAGTTCCCCTCCAAGTGCTGCGATCGAAAAAGGTAGAGGCACGGAGCAGAACAAGTCCGAGTCGTCGCGCTCGAACACGTCGTGATCGCGGACGTGAAGAAAGACGTAGAGATCGCCCGCTGCACCGCCGCGGACGCCGCCATCGCCATTGCTAGAAGAGCGCAGGCGGGTGCCGGTATCGACGCCAGCAGGGATGCGTAGTTTGATGCGGCATTCGCGCTGGACGCGGCCATCGCCCTTGCAGGTGGAGCATGGATCAGAAATGGTTTCACCGGCGCCACGGCATTCGGGGCAGGTTGTTTGTTGGATAAAAATGCCGGCTTGGCGAGCGACGACGCCGCGCCCGCCGCAAGTTGAGCAGGCTTTGATGCCGCCGCCGCCCTTCGAGCCCTTGGCCCCGCAGGGTTCGCATGCGACGTAGCGTTCGATTTCGAGTTCTTTTTCGATGCCACGTGCGGCTTCTTCTAACGAGATTTCTAAGTCGTAGCGAAGGTCGCTGCCTTTTTGTTTGCCCGAGTTGCGTCGGGATCCACCGCCAGCGCCGCCGAAGAACTCCTCGAAACCGCCGCCGAAACCGCCACCGAAGACTTGCGAGAACAAGTCCATCGGGTCGTGAAAGCCGCCGCCGCTGGGACGCCCACCGCCGCCGCCATTGAAAGCGGCGTGGCCGTAGCGATCGTACGCGGCCCGTTTGTCAGGATCGCTTAAGGCTTCGTAAGCTTCGCCAAGTTCCTTGAATTTATCCTCGGCGGTGGGGTCGCCTAAATTTTTATCGGGGTGGAATTTGACCGCGAGTTTGCGGTAAGATTTCTTGATGGTATCTCCGTTGGCGTCGCGCCCGACTTCGAGGATTTCGTAATAATCACGTTTTTCAGCCATTGTTTTTATTCTGCCGGAGTTGGAACTTTAGATACGACGACGCTGGCGGGGCGCAGTAAGCGGTCGCGGAGGCGGAACCCTCGGCGGGTCACCTTGAGAATTCGGTCTTCATCGCCGGCGGCGCATTCTTCTTGGGCGACGGCGTCGTGGAGATTTGGGTCAAATAGGCCATTGGTGGGGATTTCCTCGACACCTTGCGAGCTGAGAAACTCGTTGAGTTGGCGGCGGACCATGTCCATGCCGATGTAGATCATCGATTTGGTATCTTGCGAGGCCGCTAACATGCCCATTTCGAAATTGTCGATCACGGGGATCAACTCCTCGAGCAGGCGTTGGTTGGCGTAGCGGATCGCATCTTCGCGTTCGCGAGTGGTGCGCTTGCGGAGATTTTCCATCTCTGCGGCGGTTCGCAGCGAGATTTCTTTCCATTTTGCAGCTTCCGCTTCGAGTTCCTGCCACGGGTCGAGTCCTTCCGCTACGGGCACGGTTTCGGGGCTTGGCTCGGGGATTTCATGCTCTAAGGTCGGTTCGTTGTCGGCTTGCATGCTGGATACCTGTAGCCACGAATGCGCCAGCGTCAACTCCTTGGGGAATGATACGATGATTTCCTCTTGCCATTGCGAGATCGGCAGGCTACACAATTGCCTTCTCCACAACGGAGTGCGGATTTTGATATTCATTTTATGAAGTTGGCAAAATTGCTCTCCCCAGACCGAATCGTTCCCGAAATGCAGGCGGTCGACCACTGGCCTGCCATCGTTGAATTGGTAGAACATTTGGTAAAAACCGAACAACTACCTGTCTCCGAGCACGAAGAAATTCTTGAGGCATTTCGAATTCGTGAGGAATCCGTGAGCACTGGGATTGGTTCTGGCGTCGCCATACCGCATGCGTTTTCGGATTCTCTTGAGCAGGTGATCGCGGTGTTCGGCCGCTCCATCAACGGCATTGATTTCGAGGCGTTGGATGGGGCCTTGGTTTATTGGATCGTACTTTTCGTTGTCCCTAGGAAGAACTATCAACTTCATCTTCAGACATTGGCGGCGATTGCCAAAATGTTTACCAATTCCGAGATTCTCCGTCACTTGGCTGAAGCGCGCACCCAAGAGGAAATTCTCAGTATTTTAGACCCTCGACCCGCCCGAACTGTGGTTTGAGCTCTTGCTCGCATTTTATGACTTTAATTCAGGAACTTGAATCACGGCTTGGCATTGCGCTGACCGCCACCCTCGGCGAACCAACTGCTGCCACCGTCACCGCCGCCGCCGATCTGCGTTTTGGAGATTACCAGTCGAACGCTGCGATGGTGCTCGCCAAGCAGCAGAAGGCCAACCCACGGGCGTTGGCGCAACAAATCATCGACGCGCTGGACTTATCTGGCCTTGCGACGGCAGACATCGCCGGTCCTGGATTCATCAATTTCCGCATCCTCCCTGCCGCATACGCCTCGCGCGCCGCTGCCTTGATCCGCGATGAACGTCTCGGTGTGCCGGCCACCGGTGCCGGCAAGACGGTGGTGGTCGATTTCTCGGCGCCAAACGTCGCCAAGCCGATGCACGTCGGGCACATCCGTTCGACGATCATCGGTGATTCACTGGCCCGCATCGCACGATTTCTCGGCTTCAAGGTCATCGCTGACAACCACATCGGCGACTGGGGTACTCAATTCGGAATGATCATTTACGGGTGGAACCATTTCTTAGACGAGGCGGCGCTGGCGGCCGATCCAATCGCGGAACTGGTACGAGTCTATCGGAAAGTGAATTCTTTAAAAGAGCAGCCAGGAGTGTTAGATGCCTGCAAGGCCGAGCTGGTGAAGCTCCAAGCAGGCGATGATGAGAACTTGGCGATCTGGCGGAAATGCATCGAGGTTTCCAAATGTGGATTGCAAAAAATTTATGACCGGCTCGGTGTGAAGTTCGACTACTGGTATGGTGAGAGTCATTACAACGATCGCCTCGCGGGCTTGGTGGATGAGTTCTTGGAAAAAGGCATCGCCCGTGAGAGTAATGGTGCAGTTTGCGTTTTTTCTAACGACTCAAAACCACTCGAGCAGGACCCTTTCAAGGTCCACAAAGAAGAGGGATGGACGGATAATCCCGCGCTCATTCGCAAGGCAGATGGTGGGTTTCTCTACGCGACCACCGACCTCGCGACGATTCAATTCCGCATCGACGAGTGGCAGGCAGATCATGTTTGGTACGTCGTCGGTGTGCCGCAGCAACTTCATTTCCGACAACTCTTCGATGCCGCGGCGCGATGGGGTAAGACCGGGGACTTTCAGCACATCGAATTTGGTTCCATTCTCGGCGACGACCGTAAACTGATGAAGACCCGCTCGGGTGATAGCGTCGGTCTCATTGAGGTGCTTGAAGAAGCGGTCGAGCGTGCGGCCAAGGCCATTGCAGAGAAAAATCCTGATCTCAAAGGCGAAGAGGCCGCGCAGATTGCCGAGGTCGTCGGCATCGGAGCGGTAAAATTCGCGGAGCTTTCGCAAAATCGCCTAACAGATTATGTTTTTTCATGGGATCGGATGCTCGCGCTCCAAGGAGACACTGCGCCTTATTTGCAATACTCGCATGTGCGGATTCGCTCGATTTTTCGTAAGCTGGACGGACCGTTCGACGCGACGAGTGTAGAGATCCACCTCAACGAGCCAGCGGAAATCCACTTGGTACGGTTGCTGGTGCGCTTTGGTGAAGTGTTACCGACAATTCTAGAAGACTTCCGGCCTAACCTTTTGGCGAACTACGTTCTCGAGTTGGCGCGCGCCTTTCACTCGTTTTTCGAAGCCTGCCCGGTCCTCAAGGCAGACGAGCCTACGCGCTCGAGTCGCCTCGCGCTGTGCGAACTCACATCCCGTACGTTGAAACAAGGTCTCCATCTGCTCGGTATTGACGTGCCAGAGCGTATGTAAAAATGGTTAGTAAGCATCGCTTTCCGAAGATTCTTGCTGTAATATCGATTCTATCCACTCAGTATTAAGTAAATTCACCCATGACTATTCCTCCATTTTACGTGATCGGCCATAAGAACCCGGACACCGATGCGATCTGCTCTGCCATAGGGTACTCTGCGTTGCTTCGTGCGGTGGGTGAGGAGCCGCACGCCACCGCGGCACGTTGTGGTGAAATTTCACAACGGACGAAATGGGTTTTGCAGCGGGCTGGTCTTGAGCCGCCTTTGTTGCTTACCGATGTGCGGATGAGTGCTGGCATGATTTGTCATCGAAAAGTCATCAAGGTGAACGTGAATGATACATTTCTAACTGCCTATCAGCGCATGCTTGACGCAGAGATTCGCTGCGTGCCAGTCGAGGATTCAGAGGGCAACCTTTGCGGGATCTTGCGTTACTTTGATTTGCTCAAACTGCTGCTTCCCGCACACACCGAAGGCCTGAGTGTGCGAACCATCCACGTTTCCCTCTCCAAACTTGCGGATACCCTAAGAGCGGTGAACCATGGTGTAGAGTTACCGAGTCCAGAGTTTGAGGAAGATCTGATTCTTCTCGTCGGAGCATCGTCTCAAGCCACCGTCGACCAACGGCTCAAGCAGGCGATTCAAGAAGGAAACATTGGTCAATTTTTGGTGATTTGTGGCGACCGACCTATCGTCCAGCGTTATGCCATTGATCACGGTGCTCGTGCCTTGTTAGTGACTGGTGGAAATCCCGTGTCTGAAGAAATAAGCACTTATGCTGCTCGAAAAGGAGTGGTTGTGCTGAGTTGTTTGCAGGATACCGCAAGTGCCTCAACGCTGATTCGTTGCTCCCGCACTGTGCGCCACGTGATGGAGACGAAATTTCTCAGCATCTACGTCGCTGACCCTATTTCCCGTCTGCGTAAGACCCTTGCGATCGTGGACCAAGATTTGTTTCCAGTTTTAGATCATACTGGCGGGAAAATGATCGGTGTGCTCGCGAAATCCGACTTGGTGGATCCGCCGCGGATGCGTATCGCGCTTGTCGATCACAACGAATATGCACAAGCCGTCAACGGCGTGGAGGAGGCGGAAATCACTGAGGTGATTGATCACCACCGCCTTGCTGGAGACCTCGTTTCGCGTGAGCCGATTCGCTATTTGAATGAACCCGTTGGTTCGACATGTACACTGGTTGGACGCAAGTTTTTCCATCGTGGTCTGATGCCTGGACCAAGCGTGGCGCTGTGTTTGTGCGCAGGGATTGTGTCGGACACGCTTTGTCTAATGTCTCCGACGACTACATTGTTAGATCGAGAGATGCTCACGTGGCTAAGTGGTGTGGCAGGGGTCGATCCTAAGCAGTTCACTGAGGAATTTTTTGCAGTGGGTTCTTTGATTGCGAACGGTAGTACGGACGAGATTCTGAATGCGGATCGCAAGTCTTTTACCGAGCAGGGGATGTCGATCAGTATCGCTCAAGTGGAAGAGCGAGATTTGGTAGGGTTTGCCACACGAAGAGATGAGTTAGAAAATGCGCTGCAGCTACTTTTTGAACGCGAGCATTATGATTTACTCGTGCTTGCTGTGACAGATGTGGCGTTGCATCACAGCATGATCATAGCGATAGGGAATGAAAGTGTGTTGGCGAAACTTCCATTTGAGAGGGTCGATGGCCGCCTGTTCCGAGCGTCTGGGGTGGTGAGTCGTAAGCGGCAGATTTTTCCAGCGGTTTGCGAAGCGATCCATCATTCCGTTTGAGACCTGTTACTCGTTTAAGTAATCGCTGAGTGATTCGCGTAAAGTTGTACGGGCTCGGAAAAGCAGACTTTTAACAGCGGAGACCGACAACTCGAGCGTCTCGGCGATTTCTTCGTATGAAAGTTGTTCGTAGCGCCGCAGAACCACCGCCATTCGCTGAGTCTCAGGCAGCGAGGCGATGGCGGCATCAATCGCTTGTTGTAGCTCCGCCTGAAGCAGTTCGGCATCGGGTTGGCGATCGGGACTTGCTTCTACTAGGCAGTTAGAATTTTCCTCACGTTCTTCCGACGAGACTTCTTTTTTACGGCTTTTGCGGCGTGATTCATTGAAGACGAGGTTTCGTGTGATCGTGAACAGATAGGTCGTGAACTTCGCGTCTGGTCGGTAGCGTTTGGCGTTCCTCCAGATGCGGAGGAACACCTGTTGAGCAATATCTTCGGACTCAGAAGCGTTTCCTAACATCTTTGCAACCGTGCCGATGACCGCGTTCTGGTGACGTTCCACAAGCTCGCGGAATGCTTGGTGATCGCCCGCGCCGATCCGCTCCATCAGGGTGAAATCGATAGCGTTGGCTTCCAATGGGTTTGGGGTGGAGTCGGCCTGCATTTTTAGCACGAGAGGTAGAGCGGCGTCTTGGGCACAGGGTAATTATTAGTAAACTCCAAGAGATGAATGAAGTTGTGGGTTGTTAATGGAGATATCAAAGTTCTGCGGATTTTGCCCATGTTTCGACATCGTCATCTAGGAAGATTTCCTCGATCACTTCGCGTGCCCAGTCTTCGCGCTTTGCCAATTCGCGGAGCATTCGCCAAGCCACCACTTGCACTGCGGGCATTTCGCTCCACACGACTTCCGCGAGGCACTGCCATTCACGACCCTGCAGTCTTTTGGGAAATTCCAACATCTCATGACACGCCTCGCTGACGAGTATGGTGCGCGCCATTTCTGGTTCCTCCGCGATGGGTGGGACCTCGTAGAGGCGGAGTGGGACGCCTGCCGCACCGGTGAGTTCGCATTTGGATTTCGCCCGCCGAGCAAGGTCCTTGCCTAGGCCTTGCAAGGCCAGTACTCGTGCTTGATGTGTCACATAACCTTTTCCCATGTCGTGAGGATAACAGGAGAAAAAGATTCGGGGAATCTTGAAATTTAGGGGTGAATCCTCCTTCGGTAGTTCCCTTTTTCCGCTGCGGTGGGCTAGATTAAGACCCAAGCTGCGGCCGATCTTGCGGCGCGTGTGCCGGTGGCGAAGCACCCTTGCATGAGGTAGCCGCCAGTGGGCGCTTCCCAGTCGATCATTTCTCCGGCGACGAATATGCCGGGCAGTTTTTTTAACATCAGGGTGTCGTCTATCTCGTTCCAGCATACGCCGCCGGCAGAGGAAATTGCTTCGTCCAGCGGGCGCGGGCGGGCGAGGGGAATTACGCAGTTTTTCGTGGCATGGGCGAGTGACGCGGAATCGTTAAATTTTTCGTTAGATAAAATTACCTGTGCGGGTTTGCTGAGTTTCCACCGGATGACGGATTCTGCTAGAAAGTTACGACGCACAGATTTCATTTTTGACACGAGTTGTTCGTGAGAGAAAGTGGGTTTAAAATCGATGGTGATAGAGGGTGACGCCATCGCGCGGAGGGTGGACCCGAGTTGATAGATCGCTCCGCCTTCGAGACCGTAGCGGGTGATCATGAGTTCTCCGATGGCAGAATCATTACCGGCGCGGACATGGATATTTTTCAATGGCATGCCCTCGGCAGCCGCGAGTACATCTGGCGGCCATTCGTGTTCCCAGCCGCAGTTCGCAGGGGTGAGTGGGTGGGATGCAACTCGAAGATTTTTTAAAATCGACATCCATTCGCCATCGGACCCTGTCTTGCTCCATGAGCCACCGCCGAGGGCGAGGATGACGGAGTCTGTCGTGGTTGATACGCCGTTGGTGAAGCCGAGCTGATAGACATTGCCCACCTTATCAAGCGAAGACCAGCGGTGGTTCATTTCAAAGCGTACCCCTAAGGCGCGTAATCGCTCGATCCAGCGGCGGAGGAGGGGAGCCGCCTTGAGGGCCGCTGGGTAAACGCGACCGCTGGTGGCCTGGAAGGTCTCCACACCGAGGCCCGCCGCCCATGCGCGAAGATCCGTTGGTGTAGACTCGGCGATGAGTGATGACCAAATTCCGTTAGGCTCATCCGGTCCAGAGTAGCGGGTGAAAAAGCGGTCGAGCGATTCGCCGTGAGTTAGGTTGAGCCCCCCCTTCCCAGCCACGAGAAATTTCCGACCGACCGATGGTTTTCCATCGTAGAGGGTGACTTGCATGCCCGCGGTTGCGGCAACTTCTGCCGCGCGGAGGCCTGCTGGGCCGCCGCCGATGACGGCAAGTTGTGAGTGGGTGCGCAAGAGGCGGAGGCTATCTGACCGGATAATATCGTCAATTCCTGCCTGCTAGTCACTCGGTGAGTTGACACGTCACTTGTTCTTACCCATGGTCCGCCTCTAGTCTGTTTCTTCTGTCTTTTCTCATGATCTTTAAAAGTCTCTGTCGCCACGCCGGTATCGGTGCGAATTCCTATCTACTTAAAACCAAGACCGCGAAGGTCGTGCTGGACGCGGGCATGCACCCCAAGCACGAGGGATCGGAGGCTGTGCCGCATTATGAATTCCTTAAGGCCGGTAGTGTTGACTCGATAATCATCACTCATTCTCACCTCGACCATGTCGGAACTTTGCCGGTTTTCTTGCAGGGTCAAGGGCAGGCGAAGGTGTTTTTGTCGCCTGAAACCGCCGAACTCGCCAGCGCGATGTTGCACAACTCGGTGAACGTGATGCAGTCGAAACGCATCGAGCATGGCATCGCCGAATACCCGCTTTTCGAGCACCGCGAGCTGGATGACATCGAAGACGGCTTCGAAACGCGCAATCTCGAGCGGCCGTTTGACTTGGATCCTGCTGGGTCGATGCGGGCTACTTTTCACGATGCCGGACATATTCTCGGATCCGTTGGCGTGATGATCGAAGGGGATGGAAAGAAAATATTTTACACGGGCGATGTGAATTTTGAACACAGCACGCTGCAAAAAGGTGCGTGTTTTCCCGAGGCTACCGTGGATGCGTTGATCGTGGAAACGACCCGAGGGGAGCAAGCACGTGACCCGAAATACGATCGCTCAACGGAAGAGAATGAGTTCGCCTCCGCGATCAAGGGCGTCATTGGGCGCAAGGGCTCGGTGTTGATTCCGGTTTTTGCGATGGGAAAAACTCAAGAGGTGTTAGGCATGTTGCACCGATTCAAGCAAGAAGGGTTGATACCGAAGCACACGCCGATTTACATCGGTGGATTGAGCACGAAAATGACTCAAGTGTATGATCGATTTAGCGGACAATCGCGCCGCCACTTGCCGAATTTTCGTTTTCTCAAAGACATGGAGCTCGAAGCGGGTAGTAAGAAGCGCAAGGGTCCGATTCCGTTTCACCCCGGTTGTATTTATGCGTTGTCGAGTGGGATGATGTCGGAGAAGACTGTTTCTAACAATTTCGCTCGTCAGGGAGTTTTGGAAAATGCCAAGCACGGATTGTTTTTTGTTGGTTACGCAGACCCAGAGACGCCGGGGGGGAAAATCCGCCAAGCGAAGCCGGGCGAAATGGTTGAGTTAGATCCCGCGTTTCCAGCGGTTCCGCTCAATTGTGAGATGCGGATTTTTGATTTCAGTGGGCACTCGACTCGTGATGCTATTTTAAATTACATCCTCAAAGTTGCGCCGAAAAAAGCTTTCCTCGT
>VFJU01000247.1 GCA_009885905.1 Verrucomicrobiota bacterium | reverse complement strand
GAGACATCCCACATCCGTCGTCGCTCACTCGAATCAATGCCGCTCCCCCGCGATCGATGTCGACGCGGATTTCACGCGCCCCGGCATCGATGCTATTTTCCACCAGTTCCTTGACCACCGAGGCGGGGCGCTCGACCACCTCGCCCGCCGCCACTTGGCTTGCGAGAATATCAGGGAGCACTCGGATCTTTGGCATCGACCCGGCCATCGTATTCACTCCACAGCGATCCGCAATCCCATTGACGCATGGCTAACCACCGCGACGAATAAAACTGCGATAAATGAGGGCACCAAACTGGAAAACTGTGGGATATTTGACATTTATTATATTGCGTAAATTCAAGTTGTCTCCAAATTCCATGTGTTGATGTTCGCCAATATCTTCTCCCTTTTTCTCCTTGTTGCATTGGTCCATCCGATGGTGGCACAAGAGAACCTTTCAGATCTTTTATCTGATCCGGCCACCCAACTTTCCCGACCCGCCGACCGTGCACGAGTGGTTAAAAGGATGCAGGAAATCGAAACCACGCGCCGCCAAAATATACGCGCTCGGGCCGCCCTTCTTGGTTTACCCTTAAGAACCGAGTTACCGAACGGGCGAGTGAATGAAATCGCCGACTTTGATGGCGATCGCCCACTTTATCTCTCCACCAACAACGTCAACGCAGCCATCTCATCCGGCTCGAATCTTTTACGAACCTCACCCTTCTCGCTCACGGGTGCCGGCGTCACCATCGGCGTCTGGGACGGTGGCGCGACACGCTCGACCCACCTGGAACTCAGCGGGCGCGTGACGGTGATGGACGGTGCCGCTGTCATCGATCACGCCACCCACGTGGGCGGCACTCTTATTGCATCAGGTATCGCCGCATCCGCTCGAGGCATGGCTGCCAGTGCGACGGTGAATTCATACGACTGGACCAGCGACATTTCTGAAATGACCACTCGCGGCGCGACCTCTGCGAACGAGGCCGGTAAAATCTATCTATCTAACCATAGTTATGGTATCATCAGCGGGTGGAATTATGTCAACGGCGGTTCGCCTTATCGGTTGTGGGAATGGAACGGCTTGGGCTCTACATCGACATCGATCGAAACCGACTTTGGAGTCTATAACACAAGGGCTCGCGACATTGACTCTTTAGCTGTCAGTACTCCCTACTATCTGATTTTTCGCGCTGCGGGCAATGATAACACCGACAACCCAGCCAACGGTGATTCTGTGGCTTTAACGTCGAGCGGGACAACCGTTGTCAGTTACAACTCGGCCAGTCATCCCGCTGGCGATGGCACCTACCGTGGTGGATTTGAAACCATCGGATACGAAGCACTCGCGAAAAACGTTATCACGATCGGATCGGCTACGGACGCGGTCACCGGCGGTGTACGTGATGCGTCAAAGGCAATTGTTAGTTCGTTTTCTTCATGCGGACCCACCGATGACGGACGCATCAAGCCAGACATCACCGCAAATGGTGACGGCCTCTACTCGTCACTGGGTGGCAGTGATACATCCTACGGAACCT
>VFJU01000433.1 GCA_009885905.1 Verrucomicrobiota bacterium | reverse complement strand
TGACGGCTCCTGCGACCAAGCGGGTTTACCCAGTCGGTTCATGGAATAACGCCCGCATCTTATCCGATGGCATGCACGTGACATTCTGGCTGAATGGGGTGAAAACCGTGGAATTTGAACGCGGTTCAAAGGCGTGGCGCGATACCGTCGCGGCCAGTAAATATAGCAAGTGGCCCGGCTTCGGTGAACTTGCTGAGGGCCATATTCTACTCCAAGACCACGGAAACGCAGTCGCTTTCCGCAACGTGAAAATCCGCGAGTTTGCTAAATAATAATTCTAACAAATATAACCCATTATGATCCGTCGTCGTCATTTCCTTGGAACTGCCTTTGGTAGTACTGCTGGCCTGTTAGTCATGCCGAATCTGTTTTCCGGCTCACTTTTTGCCGCAGACTCGCCGAACAAGCGCATTCAAATCGCACAGATCGGCTGCGGTCGCATGGGGATAGCGGACATGCAGTCGCTGCTCTCGGAGAAGCTCGCCCGTGTCGTGGCAGTGTGCGATATTGACAGCAAACGTGCCGCTCACGCCAAGACGGTGGTGGAGAAGTTCTATAAGAAAAAAGGCGAAGCTGCCGTCGAGGTTAAGGTGTACTCGGACTACCACGAGTTGCTCGCTAACTCCGAGATCGATGCAGTGGTGAACAGCACGCCAGATCATTGGCACGGTCTCGTGGGTGTGGCGGCGGCGATCGCTGGAAAACACGTCTACGGTCAGAAGCCTTTGGCCTATGACATCGCCGAGGGCGCGGCGCTCTGCAAAGCTGTGCGAGCCAAGAAAGTGATCTTTCAAACCGGCTCGCAACAACGGTCTGAAAGCCCGTTCCCAGCATTTCGAAGCGCGATCGAGGCGGTCCGTAACGGGCGCGTCGGCAAGCTTCAGTCGATCCGTATCGGCATTGGTATCGATAAAGTCAGTGGAAAAAAACCTGCAGCAATGCCCGTGCCTGAGAATTTTGATTATCTTGCATGGCTAGGCCCTGCGCCGCAGCAGGATTACATGGAAGGTCGCTGCCACCCGCAGCAAAGCTACGACGGTCGCCCGGGCTGGATCACCACCGAAGACTTCGGCCTCGGCATGATCACTAACTGGGGTGCGCATCATCTCGACATCGCCCACTTGGCGATGGGTCAGCAGTTAGGCGGCCCATTGTCAGTGGAGGCCAAGGCGGATTTCATGCACGATGACGTCTGGACGGTGCACACCAAGTACCACGTCGAGATGCTTTACCCGAACGAGGTATCAGTGACTCTGGATAATAATTTTGAAAACGGTCTAACGCTTGAAGGGGATGAAGGCTGGATATTCTGCACGCGCGGTGAAGCAAAGGTCACGGCTAGCGATCCAAATGTAACAGGCCAGGCGAAAAGCGCTTTACGTGCGAGCGACCCCAAGTTGCTTGCACCGCTTGGCACCGAGGCGGAGCGTCTGCCGGAGAGCGCCAATCAATATCGTAATTGGTTAGAATCGATCGTCGCCAATCGCGACCCGATCGCCCCAGTGGACCAAGCAGCGTGCAGCTTGAATGCCTGTGCGGTCGCATGGATTAGCATGAAACTCGGCCGAAAAGTCCAGTGGGATGCCGCGAAATCTGCATTCATCAACGATGATGAAGCCAACGCGATGCGTAAGCGCGCACCTCGCAAGCCCGAGTACGATGTGGCGACCTTGCTGCAGAACGCAAAAATCTAATCGGGATCTATCATCATCACAGAGTGCCTCCACGGGCAGCCAAGGCACGGAAGACTGGCGCTGGCACATAGCGGCTCACGGTTTCTTCCCAGCCAGTGGGTCCTGTTAGGCTCTTGATCATGCTGGACGAGAGTTCAGCGATATCACGCGGCGGCATGAGAAACACCGTGGTGATTTCCGGGGCCATGTCCGAATTGATGTGCCGCATCACTCGCTCGTATTCATAATCGTTCGGCGAGCGAATCCCGCGGAGTATGTACTTGGCGTCCATTTTTTTCGCATAATCCACAAGATAGCGGTTGTCGAAATGTGAGATCACCAAGCGCTCACAAGACGGGGTGGACGCATCTAAAAGTTCGAGCCGCTCATCCACAGAAAACGAGTAACTCTTGGATGGATTGCTACCGATCGCCACGATCAGACGATCGAACATTTCCAAGCCCTGCTCGATCATCCAGAGGTGGCCGTTGGTCGGTGGATCGAAGGATCCCGCGTAGACTGCTGTGCGCATCCGTGATGATTACGTGAAATCCATGAAATTCGGAACTCTTAATTGTGGTAGAAAACAATTCTGCGGAATTGCCACGCGGATTTTGACTTCGCTCCATCGTGCTGCTACGAATCTCAGCGTCAGCGCCTGTAGCTCAGATGGATAGAGCACCCGCCTTCTAAGCGGGCGGTCATTGGTTCGAATCCAATCAGGCGCGCTCCTTGTTATCAATGAGTTATGGGAAAAGGTCACCGCGAAATGTGGCAACAACCATGCACTTACCTTAAAAAAATGAATATCTTCCGCCACGCCATCCGCATCATCGCTCCATTCCAACGAATGGCTGTCCGCAATCGTTTGTTCGGATCCAACGGTCAGGCAAGTTTCTACTCAACTTATTTCCCGTCATAAACCACTTATGAATCGCATACTCAGAACAACGCTTTTTCTGCTAACCTTTCTGTTCACTACGCTCGGTGCGGAAACCGAAGGAGAATTCGTTGCCAGAGTGACTGCTGCTTGGCAATCAAATGATCCTAACAAGTTTCTAGCACTCTACGGAGAGAGCTTGAAGAAGGGTTCGGAGTTTCAAAAGGTGAAGGCTGCACAAATTGAAATGGAGATGAAGACCCGCCGTCTCGTGAAAACTGAGATCAGCCCCTACAATCCGGTTGACGAAGGGCCGCGTATTATTCCCGGTAAGATCGTCTTCATGCCAACGGCCTTGAATTCTATTGCGATGGAGATGACCAGCAAAGACGCCAAAATCAATGGCACAAGTACAACGTTCATTCCCGTGGTGAAAAATAGCGACGGTATTTTTTCTTTCGCTGTGCCAACAGTCATACCTTTCGAATGGAATGGTCCACAAATGGATGGGTTCGATATCAAACTGGAAACGACTGGCTCAGCACCACTGCCTACAGCCATCGTTGTTTTTGAAACATGTGGCTATGTGTCTTTTATCAAAATGAAGGGCCCCTTGATTTTTCTGGGTGCGCACAGAATCCAGCAGCTTATCGTATCTCCCGTAGATGGCGGCGGCACGGTCTCCATCATAATCAGCAAGCACAATAAGGAACCGTTCTTTAAAAAAGCAGTGGATGTTTCGAAGGGCGCGATCGTTCCGATAGAGTATTTTACCCCATAGACTTACTCGATGTTTTCTCTTAGTCTCAGGCAAGATCTAAAGACCATTACTCAATGGATTTGTTGCTCGCGGCCGTAAAAGTGAGTTCGATATTGTTTCGCTTGCCTGTCAACACAGTGTATCTGGCTCTGCAAACGAAAAACGAACAAGACGGCACATCAAGCTACGGGTAACGCCCTTCTTTGAATTCAGGCTTCCTTTCCCGCTGTGGATGGCCTAACCGCTCGACAAAGAAATGGCAGAGCCGCAAAACGCCGAACTCCATTTTATTTCAAAATTTAAATTTCAAAATCCTCTCCTACTCCTTCTTCCAGCCAAGCGCGCTTCAAGGCGGGCCCGAGTGGGCTATCGAGCGCTTGTTGCCAGTGGTCGCTGGACTGGATGATGGGTAGCTCGGGAAGAATGTGGGGTGGTAGATCCCGTGTGACGGAGGCGGTGCGAGCGGTGAAGTAGTGACCGCCGCCCGAGGCCGGCCCGACGACATGGTCCACCGTGCGCCCGAGTCCGAGTAGCGCGGCATGAACCCAGCGGGCTCCGAGGAAGGGACATAGAATTTCTCCATGGGCATGGATAGGAAATGTGCTGGACTCGCCACCGAAGTCGATTTCCCAACCGTCGCTGCGGAACACCCCACCGTCCGCCAACCACCGAGGCGCGAGGCGGGGTAATAGCCAAAAACGCACCGCTTCGTGGGCATCCGCAGGCGTGGTGATCAGGCGAATGCGAGCGTCTGAGAGGCTGCGGAGCTGCCGCAGGGTGGTCACCGCGATGGCGCGGTAGCGGCGCGCGGCTTCTTCGGGACCGTGGTCGGTGGCCATTTCTGGCAGGACCAGACCGGGCAGCGGTTCTTGGACTTGGAACGTGAGGAGACGCACGACCGGAAGATCATCCACGGCACCGTCACGACCAAGCCCCGAATGCTTTGGCTTGGCAGAATTTATGGAAATGAAAACAATCTTGCTCCCAGCGGCTTGGCAGGGGATGCTGCGGGCGCAGGACGAAGCTATGGCAGCCAAGGATAATAAAAAACGCGGTGAAATCCCCGAAACCACGCGATGGTCGAATGAGATCGTTGGAGTCATTTGGATCACCGTGGGGCTTTTGCTGCTGCTGTCCTTGGTGAAGTACAGTGCGGCAGACTTGCGAACTCTGGCGCGCATTCCTTGGTTCGGCGGGTTCTTGGAGCCACTGGCAGATAAATCCACCAGCCACAGCGCGAACTTGGTGGGGCCCGTCGGTGGGGTTCTTGGTTTTTTCCAAATCCTGTTTTTCGGTGCTGCCGCTTATTTGATTTCTGCGGGTTTGGTTTGGTTTGGCATCATCAAACTCGCCTTCGACCGCCATCTCGGCGCGCGCGCGGTGACTGGCTTTTGCCTGCTCTTGGTCGCTGGCACCGTCTGGTTAGATGCGGCGGAAATTTTCTTCAGCGAGTGGGCGAGGCGCTGCAGCCCTAACGGATCAGGCGGGCTTGTCGGCTACGCCTTGGGCCGTCTCTTGCTTTCTAACTTAATAGGTCGTGCCGGCACCTTGATCCTTGCCTCTGCTACTTACTTGGTGGCGTTGATGTTACTAACAGATCAGCACCCGCTACGCTTCGTCAAATCTTGCTATCAGATCGTGATGGCTAAATACCAACAATGGAAGGAAAGCCGTAGTGACACAGGCAAGACTGCCGCACGCGAAGCAGAAATGCTCGCCGAGCGCGACCGCCAGCGCGAGCAACGCCGCAAAGACCGCGAAAACTCCAAGGCTGCTGCCGCTAAGGTCGTGGACGACGATCCGCAAACGATGCTTCCACTAAGGGAAACTCCAACACCGCAGATCATCGATGCATCCCAACGCCGGATTAACGAACCGATGATCCCAGGCACCAAGCCTTTCGAACGGAAAAAATCCACCGATCACCAATTTCTTTCCGTCACCGGATTTGAAAATTACGAACTGCCTGGATTCGATTTGTTAGACATCGACGAAACTGTGGAAGCACCAGAGGC
>VFJU01000011.1 GCA_009885905.1 Verrucomicrobiota bacterium | reverse complement strand
TGCGCGACCACCTCGCTTATGTCACGCAGGAGCCATTTCTTTTCAATGGAACCGTGCGTGAGAACCTTCTGCTCGCCAAGCGTGACGCATCGGAAACCGAACTTTGGAAAGCCTTGGAAGCCGCCCACGCCGACCGTTTCATCCGCTCGCTTCCCAAGCAACTCGACACCAACGTCGGTGAGCGCGGCGTCAAACTTTCTGGCGGCGAAAAACAACGAATCTCGATCGCACGGGCACTGCTCAAAAATGCGCCGATTCTTTTATTGGATGAGGCCACCGCTTCAGTTGATTCTGAAACTGAGCGTCTCATTCAGGACGCGCTCGACCGACTCATGGAAAACCGCACGGCTTTCGTCATCGCGCATCGCCTCTCTACGATTCAAAATGCTGATCGTATTTATGTGTTAGAAAAAGGTCAAGTGATCGAAGAAGGGACACATGCTACTCTTCTTGCCCAAGGTGGAAAATACGCTGAACTCTGCCACAAGTCATTCCTCCTTCCCGATTCCGTCACCGCGATGTCTTAAAATGAGAGGACTTGGGGTTTTTGGGTGGCGAAAATCGGATAGATTAAGTGGCCTAATTGTAATAGTATTAACTTAATTACTGTCAACTTTATCTTAAAACTAGCTTAGTTTAACAAGAAAAAAATAGGTTGTAGACGCCAAGTAACCAAGTCACTGCAGCGGTGATTATTTGCGGTGCCTATAATCCTAGGCGAAAAAAGTTCTGAACGCCTGGGCCTAGATCTGTAGCGCATCGTTATCCAATTTTACGCTACCGCTCAATGTCCTATTCGAAAAAACCTTGGTCTCGAACCTATTCTAACAATAAAATTAAAATTTTAACTAACACTTCATCGTCACGGAGAAGTTGGAAGTCCAAAAAAAGTGTTTTAACAATAATCGCTCCACTCTGTTTATGGTGCTGTCTTGTTGGATTTTTTGCCAACGCATTTGCATCTTCTGTCACGCTGGAATGGGATGCCAATCCTGAAAGCAACATTGTCGATTACCAAGTCAACTACAGCACCACTCCTGAGGCTGATCGCCATCATATCAATGTTGGCAATTCCACCACGGCAATCATTTCTGACCTAACTGAGGGAGAGACTTATTATTTCTCCGTGTCCGCAATCGATGCAAACGAACAACAGAGTCTCCCTTCGGATGTGATTTCTTATTCAATTCCACTCACCGACACTCCCCCCAGCAATGATAGCAATTTGAATTCTGAAATGCTTCCAGCAGTGACGATGTACAACCATGGGCTTGATCCCATTCCGACAACTGCCGAAACGCTTCTAACTTATTCAAATCCTCCACTTGAGAACCCACCCATTATCGTTGAGTCCATGGTGGTTAATAGAGCGCAAGAGACACCACCCGAGGTTCAAGCATTCACCCGAACGCCAGCAGTCATCGCCACAGAAACGATACCAGTGGTCACGACCAGAGAAGACATTCCCGCGCCGTGGAGGAGTACCAATGTCGGCACTGGTCAACTGGCCGGAGAGGCTTACTCCGATGCCGGCATTTTTGAGCAAACTGGTTCAGGATTCGTCGGAGATAAATCGGATTCGTTTTATTTCACTTATCAAATTCTCAGCAACAATGGAGAGATCATCGCTCATGTCACTCACTTGCCCGTGCCCGGGACGGTCGGCTATGCGGGAGTGATGGTTAGAGACTCACTGGCTGGAAATGCCAAACATGTTTTTCTGGCAGTTGATTATTCTAACAACTACCAATTGAACAGTCGAATCAAATCGGGAGCGAAAACCAAAAGCCTCCGGGCCGGAGCAGATTCTGAAACTTGGGTCCGACTGATCCGCATTGGCAAAAAGATCATGGCTTATCGGAGCGCCCAAGGAACCAATTGGATCCACGTCGGCACCACCAAAGTCACGATGGCCGCCAACTGTTATATTGGCCTCGCCGTTTCAAGCGGCAGCAAAGGCAGTCAGAGCGTAGCACGATTTAGCAATCGATTCATCGATCCGTGATCGCTTGGCACTGCGGGTAGCCATCTGCTTTGGATTTTCATAGGAATCTACCTACAGCGATGATTTCCGCCTTGTCGCCGAAGACATCCGTTGCTTGTTTCATAGCTCTCACATGGCTGCCACTCAAAATACCATCGCGTTGGTTTACGACTACGACCAAACGCTCAGTCCGCTTTACATGCAAGATGATGTGGTTTTCCCTGAATTTGGCATCGATCCCACTCAATTTTGGGCCAAGTGCAATGTCCTCGTTCACGACCAAAAGTGGGACGGCGAACTCGCCTACATGAAGTGCCTGCTAGACTACCTTGGAATGGACAACGTGACCAACCTGCGGCTCAAACAACTGGGTGCAGGTTTAAAATTTTTCCCTGGTCTACCCGAATTGTTTGATACTCTGCCAACGGCTGCGCTGCGTCCTGAGCACGAAGCCGCGGGCATCAAAGTGGAGCACTACATCATTTCCTCCGGGCTCAAAGCGTTGCTCGACGGCTCGCGCCTCCAACCCTACGTCAAAGCGATCTTTGGATGTGAGTTTGGCGAAGACGCCGAAGGACGCATTAGCTTCCCGAAGCGTGCCATTTCTCACACCACCAAAACTCAATTCTTATTTCGCATCAACAAAGGCATGCTCACCTACGATCAAGATGTGAACGACCACATGCCGCCGGAACAAAGACCGATCCCATTTGAAAACATGGTCTACGTTGGCGATGGTCCGACTGATGTACCTTGCTTCACCGTGATGGCTCGCAACGGTGGCCAAGGTATCGCCGTTTATAATCCAGATGACACTTCCGGACGCTCTTTCCGAAAATGTTTCCAACTCTCCACCCACGCCGGCCGCGTGAAACACATCGCCCCGGCTGACTACCGTCAAGGTTCGCACCTCTGGTTGTTACTACAAGAAATGGTCACGGAAACAGCCGATCGCATCCTTCGTCGCCGTGGCGAAGAACGCGACAATGCGACCATCGCCGCGCCGAAATTCTGAGAAACATCCAGTTGGTAAGCCCTCGGTTGAACCGCCTCGTTCCTCACCCGTTGTTCCTGATTGGCAGCGTGGATTTCACCGTCTAGCTTCGCGCTCATCGATGTCCGCCAAGAATAAATTCCATTTCACTGGCATCTGTGGCACCGCCATGGGAGCCGTCGCTGCAGCCATGAAACAACGGGGGTTCACCGTCACGGGCTCAGACTCCGCCGTCTATCCGCCGATGTCGGACTTTCTCCGCGACCAAGGCATCACTCTCACCGAGGGCTACCATGCGGAAAATATTCCAGCGGACACCGATGTCGTGATCATCGGTAATGCGATTTCTCGCGGCAATCCCGAGGCCGAGGCCGCGCTCAATCGCAAGCTACTTTATCACTCCCTACCCGAGGTGATGAAAGAATTCTTTCTCCGCGGAAAACGCAATTTCGTCATCTCCGGCACCCATGGCAAGACCACCACTTCGTCGATGCTCGCTTGGATCTTCGTCAACTCCGGTCGCGATCCGGGCTACATGATCGGTGGGCTACCTAAAAATCTTGGCTGCGGCGCACGTTTCACTGACTCAGAATTTAACGTGCTTGAGGGCGATGAATACGACACCGCTTTCTTCGACAAGCGCTCGAAATTTCTCCACTACCTGCCGGAGTGCGTCGTCATCAATAACGTCGAGTTCGACCACGCGGACATTTATAACAACATCGACGAAATCAAGCTCACATTCCGTCGCTTGCTTAATATTGTTCCGAGCGGTGGCTGTGCTTACATCAATGGCGATGAGCCTAACTGCTTAGACGTGGCGAGCAAGGCACCCTGCCCTATTGTCACCGTCGGCTTCGCTGACCATTGTTCTTTGCGCATTGAGAATGTCGATTACGATACGCATCGTAGTTCATTCACCTTAGGCGGTATTCCCTACTCCACTCCGATGGCTGGCGAGTTTAATGTTCGTAACGCCGCTATGGCTGCCGCTTCCGCCGCCTTCGCGGGTCTAAGCCCTGAGGAAATCCGCGCTGGGCTAGAGTCCTTCGACGGCGTCGCGCGCCGACAAGAACTCTTCGGTGAGGCGAATGGTGTCAAAGTCATCGACGACTTCGCACACCACCCCACCGCCATCCGGCTTGCGGTACAAAGTCTCCGCCAGCGCCACCCAGATTCTCGTTTGTGGGTGTTATTTGAGCCACGTTCTAACACTACACGCCGCGCCATCTTCCAATCCGAACTCGCCGAGTCGCTTGCCGCCGCAGATTTCGCCATCATCGCTGGGATTCCGGATTTGCACAAAATCCCTGAAAATGACCGACTAGACCCCGAAAAACTCTCGATCGACATCGCGAAATTAGGCGGCCATGGTTGGTATCTAGCAGATATTGAATCCATCATTGCCAAAGTTAAAGAAAACGCCAAATCCGGCGACGTCATCGCCGTACTGAGCAACGGCGGCTTCGGTGGAATTCATGCTAAATTGTTAGCCGCCCTCGCGTGAGGGGTGGTCGTCTCAAGAAAACGCGGCCTCAATGAGCCGAGAGATTTTCACGCAACAATTTACGTAGGGCATCGGGGTAGATACGTCGCTCGATACACTGAATTCGGGCGTGCAAAGAGTCTGCAGTTTCACCTGCTAGAATTGGTAAAGATTCTTGTAGAAGAATAGGTCCGGTGTCCATGCCCTCGTCGACGAAATGCACGGTGCAACCCGCTTCCGTCACACCCGCATCAAGTGCTTGTTTCCAGGCCTCTAAACCAGGAAATGCTGGTAACAGCGAGGGGTGAATATTGAGAATTTTGTTAGGAAAAAAATCGAGGAGTGGTCGCTTCACAAGACGCAGAAAGCCAGCGAGGCAGACGACCTCCACGCCGGCCGCGAGCAAACGTTGAGCCGTTTCCCTTTGCGCCTCGTCGGGAAACTTGTTGCGAAACCCGCTGCAATCGATCACCCCGGTCTCGATTCCGCGCTTGCGTGCCCGCTCGAGGATCAAAGCATCTGGACAGTCCGACAAAACGATGGAAATCCGCGCGTTCAGCGTACCGGAATCGATCGCATCAAGGATCGCCTGCATGTTTGAACCAGATCCAGAACCTAAAATACCGAGCACCATGTGCATGGTTTAAGTCCCCCACTCGGTCTGCCAAGCGCGAAATTACGCTGGAATGGAAATCCACGAGTGATTTCAGATCAAAGCTCAACGCTGCCGAACAATTCGCGAGAGTCGATGCCGGAGCCCGTTTCCACGATTTTCCATTGGCGGTCCATATTGAGCCTAACGGTGGCGAGATGCTTCTGCGGCCACTCGTCTGGAGCGATCATGGAAAGCATTTTCCGACCACGCATTTCATAAAGATGATAAGTGCCACCGATGATTGGCTCAAACTGGATATCAGCCTCATAGACCAGCTTGTTCCAGTTGAAGTGGTCGATGGTTGCGAGGTAGGTCTCGCGGATTTCTTTGAGCTTTTGTTGGAGGTCGCGCTCCACCTGAGAAATCCCACGAGATTTGAACGACGTGAGATCGTTCGGAATGATCGGCGGGCTGAGGGTGGAAATGGGGTAGGGTAAAAACGCCTGGGATGGCTTGGACTCTGGCTCTGACATGGTAAAAGAATGTGTGCTGCTTTCGCCCATGAAAATTGACCGGGCAACAAAAAATCTAAATGGATATCGCATCAATCCTGCGAGACCAGCGCCACAGGCTCGTCTGCTAGTTCGACAACGGCTTCGCTTTCCTTCTGCTTGTTCATTTCCATCAACCGAACCACCTCCGCCTTCGCTGCGGCGATGCGACCAGAATCAGCCACCGGGCCGACTTTTCGCGCCGATGCCGCTGGACGAGACGGATCGCTCATATCTGCGATCTTGGATTCCGCTTTCTCCAGCGCCTCGATGGCGGCGGCCTCACGCTTTCTCATTTCTCCGGCGTAACGGCTAGAAACCGCGACGGACTCACGCAGACGCTCGATCTCGGCGGTCAGCACCGCGCCGTCATCGGGCAAATTTTGAAGCACCGCGAGTTGCTCACGGACCTGAGAAAGCTCATTTTCAAGGGCGAAACTGCGGTCTTTTTGCGCTTTATCCGCATCGTTGGCACGACTGTTAAGATGCTTGATGGTATCCAGAGATTTTTTCAAATCGGTCTCCAGCGTAGAAATACGCTTGGACTCAGTCTCGAATGTCTTGCGAGCAGATTCCAACTCGGCGGTCACGCTGTCAAAAGAGACCTTGGAAACCGATGACGATTGGATTTTCTCCAAATCCACCTTGAGCGCCTTCTGGGCGGCCTTGGATTTTTCGAGGGTCGACTCGAGGTTTTTCGTGCGATCCTGCTGCCCCTTGTCGCTGGTTCCGCTGGTTTTAAGCGGAATAGTTTTGATTGTGAGGCCACGGAGTGACCAACCAATGAGGCCTGCTACGGCGGCGATGACGGAGAGTTGCGGAAGAACTTTTGAGAGTGTTTCGATCATATTGTGGTGGGGTGTGACTCGCGCAGGGAATTGCGCCACAGCGAACTAGCCCATGGATGGCCTCGCGGTCAACTTCATTGCCAAAAGTAAATCGTCTCCGACCCGCTCGCCG
>VFJU01000289.1 GCA_009885905.1 Verrucomicrobiota bacterium | reverse complement strand
GCCGTTACCCCGTCACGCTCGAAGTCTGGAATGCCCCAATCTTGGACAAGGATTTCCTCTGGAACGTAAACTTTAATCTCAGTCGCAGTCGTCTGATTTTCGTAAGGACTCGAGTTCATGATGTGGAATGAACTCGCGTAACGAATGAGCTTATCGCCCGACTTCACCTCAGACCATTTGAGGTCATCTGGATTGAAAACCTCTATATCTAATGGTTCTGTCTCTGTGATCGCGCCATTGACCATCACTCGGATCGCAGGGATGACGTATTTCCCAGTCTCGTAACTTGAAACGATGAAACCGTATGCGTATTCCAATTTTCTTCCTGGTAATAAGTTCGTTTGCGGGGCCCTTCCAGAGAATTGGATGGCTAGGTTTTTGACTTTTGGCACCTCAGGAATTTCTGTGATTTGAGCTCCTATCACGACAACCTCTAACAAAGCTTGTTCGCCTCTTGCTAGAAATGACGAGGAAAGCCGACTAATCGTTTGACTATAGACCGCTGTGCAAAGCGACATCCAAGTAACCGCGACAAGAAGTACGCGCTGTAAGTAATTTTGACTATTCATGAGATTACCAATCTTTATCTGCGGTTCCAAATTCTCGCCGTCCTGGCGAGAGCGGACCTTTTTCGAGATCTGAGTTTTCTTTTAAAATCCGACGTGCGCGCTGTTGTGGTGATTCGTTCGGGTTATCGCCGTCTTTTTCTCCATCTTTTTTAGTCTCTTTCTTACCTTTTTCCCCGCCATCGTTCTTTGGATCATCATCACCGCTGCCATCTTTTTTTTCTTCTCCCTCGTCGCCTTTGTCACCCGATTTTTTTTGACCTTTCTTACCTTTTTTACCATCGCCCTCTTGGGGTTCACCGTCGCCCTCTTGCGGTTGCCCTTCGCCTGGACCGGCTTCTGGCATTGATTGCTCAGCATCCTGTTTTTCTTGTGTCAGTAACTCTGCGAGTCGTTTCAAATAGGTGATAGCAAGTGAACTGTTTTTCTCGGCGGCTTCGTTGGTCGGTGGTTGGAGTTCCGCAGAGCCAAAGTGTCTAACCGCATCTGCCCAGTTGGTGATGATTGATTCGATTCGCACATACCCCCCAGACTCACTATCATCGGAGGCATCGGACTCACGCATTTTTGCCAGGACTTCCTTGGCTAGGGTATCAAAGCGAGCAAGGTCAGGAATCAATGAGGGATCGGAGGGGTAAGGCTCACCTGATAGTCCGATCCATCCAAGTTGGAACAAAGAGTTTCCCATTCCCACGTGCCCATTCTCCAAGACTTTGGGATCGGTAGACATCAATGATTGGCTGAAAGCGGTGCGGGCACCACGGAAGTCTTTCGTGCGATATGATGCAGATGCTTCACCGAGGTGGTATCGTGCTTTTGTTTCTCTAGAAAATGACTTTTCAGCAAGGTTTCGGTAGGCATCTGATGCGGCCTGATATTCTTGGTTTTCGAGTAGCTTCTTTGCGTTAGAGGCATCATTTGCTTTTGCTTCCACCCCAATAAAAATTCCGCCCAAAATAAACAACAATGTTTGAACGCGTTTCCAGCGGGTTCCCGCAATGATCGATACGATGAGAAAAATAATGGCTGGCAGTAATATCCACTGATAAAATTCAATAGATATACGGCGTTCGCGTCCCGGTGCTTGAAATGCGTCAAGTCCCATCACGACTGATTTCACTAAAGCTGGAATATCCGCGCCCGACCCTGCGATCGCAAATCGTCCTTTAGTTTCCTCAGCAAGTTTGCGCATGACTTTCGCTTGCAAACGACTGATCACCGCGCGTCCTGATGAATCTATCAATTGTCCGTTAGGAAAATCTGAACTGGGTACAAATCCACCGTCTTCGGTACCAACTCCTACCGCGATGATGTAGATGCCTGCTTGTTCCGCTTCAGCGATAATGGAATTTAGTTCTCCATCGTGTTCCTCACCATCACTTAAAATCACTAGAGCATTATTTTTCTGCCCCGTTTTCTTCAAAGTCTCCGTCGCTAAATGAACTGCAGATGCCAAGTCTGATCCACCGAGCGGAGCCCATGTCTCGTCCACTTGATCCACCAACTCGCGAACCGCGCTGTGATCAATCGTAAGCGGGGCGTAGAGATACGATGTACCCGCGAATCCGATCATTCCGATTCGCTCGTTTGGCATAGCCTCTAGCAACTCGTAGATAACGACTTTTGCTTGAGTTAGACGGTCGGGTTTTACGTCATTGACTCTCATACTTTTTGAAATATCCAGTGCGATCATCACGTTACGCCCCTGCATGGTTTCCGTCTGTTTTCCTGCATCCCCTTGTGGACGCGACAGCGCGACGATGAGTGCTGCACAGGCTGTGATCAGCAAAAAAAGTGATATCCAGCGGGGCAGGGGACTCCCACGCATCACCAATGAATCCCGTAAACGTCCAGCGATATAAGCCGTCCATTGCGCCCGTCTAAAACGAACTGCTAACATTGCTATAATAACCAATAGAGGGATTAGCAGCAGTGTAATCAGCCAACTGGGTTGAGCGAAGTTCATCGGTCTACGCGGTGGTGGGTGGGTTCAGGGCCATGTAGAAAGCGGCGGCAAGAGCAGAGAGCAGCGAAGCCCCGACAAACCATGGAAACCATTCGGTATCGTCGATAACAGTTAGGCTTTTGGCGTCAGTTTTTTCTAGATTGTCGATGGTGGTGAATGTCTTTTTAAGCGCTGCGAGGTCTTGTGCCCAATAGTGTTCTCCACCCGTTAATGTTGCGATTTTCTGTAAGGTCGGCAAATCAAATTCCTGATAGGGGAACCTCATGATGTTTGGGTCTACTCGACCTTCTTTGGTACCAATTGCCACCGTGTAAATCTTGATGCCGAGAGTCTTAGCATTTTCTGCGGCTTCGATGGGAGCAATTTTACCCGAGTTGCTCGCGCCATCGGTGATGAGGACGATGATTTTACTTTTCGCATCGCGCGCTTCCAGTCGGACCGAGGCCGCGGCAAGGGCTGAACCGATTGCGGTGCCTTGCTCCTTGACGGTACCCATGTTGTTCATGTCGTTCAGGCGTATTTCATTGAGTGACTTCCTCAGCCACTGATGATCTAACGTGATCGGACTTGCATCGCGGGGTCGCCCCGCAAATGCCACCAAGCCCATACGATCTTC
>VFJU01000130.1 GCA_009885905.1 Verrucomicrobiota bacterium | reverse complement strand
CCAATGAAGAAAGTCTGACTTGTTCAGCAAGTGATACATTTACAACTAGCAGTAAAACAAAGAAATAATAAAATACGGATTGGTCAACCGATAGCTTACGGAAACTAGTGTGCCATTTGGCAAATTGAATTTGATTATTTTTCATAAGGTGAACTGGATGGTTCGGGAAATTTCGTAAAAGGGGTAATGATTAGCGTAACGTCTGTGCCTTTCGCTGGGATATTTTTTTCAAATGCAAACCAAACCAAGTCGCTGTCGCTGCCGCTACCGGGATAATTGATCATGGCTTCTTGGGAGGTGAAAATCGCGGCGATATCGCCGGTTAGATCTGGAACAAATTTGCCTTGGTACGTGCTGGATCCACTGTAAATCCATGGGCCTTTTGGCATTGTGGTGAATTTTTCTGAGTGTTGGATCCAGTCGTTGATTGCCACGCGGTGCGTGACACCTTTGTCGGTCCATTGTACGTTCATCATGATGCGGGCCTGGGCTTTTACGTCCGCAGCCACAACAGGATATTCCCCAGTCGGGTGACCTGTTTCATCGATTAAGGAAAACAATTCTTTCGATGCTAGGTAACGCAGCAAAGTGAATGCGAGATTGAGATGTGTGGCAGAAGCATCCGTGACGAGCAGTGACTCATGCACTTTACCATGTGGTTGTACCAGTAGAAATTCTAACAAACCTCCAGACATATTCACTTTTGCAGGTAAACGAATCTCGCGTGTCTTTTGGTCAAAATGAATCTTACCCACACGGTAGTGAGTGGCATCGATTTTTTCAATTTGCGGTTCGCTGGGAGTCTTGGTTTGCTCGGCATCAGTGGGGCGCGTTGGTTCTGGCTTATCTTCTGCCTTTGCCAATAGCAATCCTGCCGCAAGAGCGATGAGCGAGTGATGGAAATGAAATCTAGACGACACAATGGAGATTTTTTTCATGTAATGAGGATGCAAAACACGCTCCAAGTACGATGAACTTGGGCAGCATGTTTCACCGTCTATGACCCTTTTTCTCAAGGTCGCCAATGCTAGATTCACTTGGCATCACCCCTCGCAAGTAAAATTCACTCTCGCTCTTCAAAAACTCCTAACTCACGATTTTTTCTCACGTTGTTCCAGAGAAAATGCCTGCCATTCATCGCAATGTAGACGCCATTAGGTAAGGTTTGTACCAACGCCAATGCGCATCCCATATTGAATAATCCGTCGGAACTTCCGAAGGGGTAGGGAATCATTGCGCCGGTGATAATGATTGTTTTTGCAAGGTTCGCGGTGGCGATCACCGATGCTGTCTCCACCATAGTATCGGTCCCATGCGTGATGATAATCTGGTTGGTTTCGCAGCGGATGCACTCGCTTTTAATTTGCTCTCTATCAGATTCTGTCATCTGCAGACTATCGATCATCATTAACGTTTGAATACTGACATCTAGCATCGAACGTCCCAGTCGTAAAATTTCAGGAAGATGGGTATGCTTGAATTCTAGTCGACCGGTCAGTTCATCGTATTCCTTGTCAAAAGTTCCACCTGTGACAATTATTTTAATAGGATTATTTGATGTTTTGATGCGCTTGTTGAATGCCGAATGACCAAGAGAATCAATCAAATTGGTTTTATCGTACTGATATTTTCTCGGGTATTGGGTTGAAAACCTTTCCATGGATTCGACCAATCTGTTTGGTCTGGCGGTATGATTTCGCCAACTAAAGCGATTGACTTGCAGTTCTTCTCTTTACCAGTGGTGAATTCGGGGCTAATTCGGTCACGCGATGCACGGTTTTTCTTACAAAAATGGTTCTCTTTTCTGTGAAGATGTCAGTCTTTCAACACTCGCAGACGAGTATGGTACTCCGCTGTATGTATACTCTGCTGGAACGATCCTCGACCACTACAAGCGCTTGAACGCGGCCATGGGCGACATCGATCACGAAGTCGCGTACGCCGTGAAGGCAAATTCTAATCTATCAGTGTTACGTTTGCTTGCGACGCACGGTGCTGGATTTGATATTGTTTCTGGTGGTGAGCTCTTCCGAGTGATCAAAGCGGGAGGTGATCCTGCGCACTGTACATTCGCGGGCGTCGGCAAGACCCGTGCGGAAATTATCTATGCTCTCGAGCAGGGGATTTATTCATTCAACGTCGAGAGCGAGGAGGAGCTTCGTTATTTGAATGACGTTGCTGGCGAGCTTGGGGTGATCGCTCCTGCGGCGGTGCGGGTGAATCCGAACGTGGATGCTAAGACCCATAAATATATTTCAACAGGAAAGTCAGAAAATAAATTTGGAGTCGATTTTGGAGTCATTCTCGATCTTTACGAACGCGCTTCAAAGGAGTTGAAGAATATTAAACTGCGTGGCTTACAAATGCACATTGGTTCGCAACTTACGTCGATCGCACCGTTTATTGAAGCCATCGAAAAAGTGACTCCTCTTGTTAGAGAACTTAAAGCAAGACACGGTATCGAGTTCTGGTCGATTGGGGGAGGTATTGGCATCATTTACGAGCAATCGCTTCAATCCGGCAGTATCGAATGGTGGGAAAATCAAATGGACGATGAGCGCCCGCTGACGATTGAGCGCTACGGCAAAGAATTGGTGCCGCGACTGCATGACCTGGGGCTAAAAATCCTGCTAGAGCCGGGTCGCTATATCGTTGGCAATGCCGGCGTGCTTCTCACCAAGTGTCTTTATGAAAAAAAAGGTACCGCCAAGACGTTCAAGATTGTCGACGCTGGAATGAACGATTTGATCCGCCCGGCGCTCTACGAAGGTCACCATGAAATTGTCCCGTTGGTTGAGCCAGCGAACGGCGTGCGAGTCACGGTGGATGTCGTTGGTCCGATTTGTGAGAGTGGCGATTTCTTCTGTCAGGATCGTCCGTTAGCGGATTTCAACCCTGGTGATCTCGTTGCGTTGATGTCCGCGGGTGCTTATGGATTTGCGATGGCGTCGAATTACAATTCACGTCCACTTCCCGCCGAGATTCTAGTCGAGGGTGGGACGGCGACGCTGGTCCGCAAACGGCAGTCGCTGGATGACTTGATCGAGGGTGAACTGTGAGTGGGTGGACAGAAAAAACTTTAAGGACGGCCGCTTCGTGGCAAGCATTCAAGGAGGGAAAGGGGCTTTTTGAACATGGCATGGTTGCTCATGCTGTGGCTGGGATCTCGAGTTGGCAAGGAACCGTGCGGGTGGGAAAACGCTTGATGAAGGTCAGCGTGACGGTGAAATCCGCCACCGATTTCGACACGCGTTGTCCGTGTCCTGACAACCAAAGAAGTGGAGCCGTCTGCTGTCATGCGGTGGCGACTGGCCTTGCGGCGCTCGTCCCTGTTTCTGCGCTTGTTAAGGCATTTGAAACGCCCGTTTCTAGTAAATCCTCGAAAAAAATGGATGAGGTTGCGTGGCAAGTTTTGTTACCTTTGAATTGGCGAGACTCATTGCAGCGCGGTAAATTGACGGCCACCTTGGCGGTGATCACTGGGAGCGAAATTTCAACTGCCGACGAGCGTTTGAATGCGTGGTTGGCTAGGGAATCGGTGGTTAGAAAAGAAATTCTCAGCATCAGCTTGGATGGATCGCGGGTTTCTGCGTTTCTCGAATCCATTGCGGAGCATCCACGGTTGGCGGCGGGGAAGGACCGGCTACTCATTCAAATTCGTGCGGGCGAGCGGCTTCGCTTGAGCGAGTCCATTCATCAGCAGGATCAGGTTCGGCTCGTTCCAGATGCGGATGCCGGTCCATGGATCGAGATTGGTGGCTCGTTTTGGCAGGTTGGTGAAGATTCGGTGGTTCGGGTGGGTGAGGGTAAGATTCCGGTCGAGCTAGCGACAGTCTTAGGCGAGTTGGCAGGTGGAAAGTCCGTCGAAATCCCCTCACGAGAATTTTTTAATCACTTAAATACGTGGCAAGAGTGGCTTCACTTTCCGGAGGGATCGTGGCTGGAATCCTTGCATTTTGTGCCAGCGGTGGCCGTTTTCGAATTGTCATTGGAAGGCTCTCTTCAACACTTGGAGGCTCAACTCGTGGTGCGTTATGGCGATGCCCCGCCCGTCCCGCCAGGCTTGGGGAAGGTCGATGGATTGCCTCGATTGGTCGGCGATCAGTGTGAAGTGCGAGATCTTCTCAAAGAGGAAAAGGCCGCAGGTCAACTCGGACGGGCGGGGTTTGATGTGGAAAACTTTTCGAGTGGGCGGTGGGTCATGCGTGGGGAGTCAGCGATCTTGGATTTCCTCACGCAGTGGTTGCCGGATT
>VFJU01000265.1 GCA_009885905.1 Verrucomicrobiota bacterium | reverse complement strand
TGGCCTGGCATGGGAGAAAGCGAGGGGGATGGTAGCGCGCCACCGCTGGGGGCGCAGTCAATGTAGGGCGAATGGAAAATTCCAACAAGAGCCGGGCCGTCTTCACTTGGACCTGTCATTCGCATCTCATTGGCGTGCGCTCTGCGGCGAGAGCGCGCTACCTTTGAGGAGGAAGAGAAAGTTGAAAACTGAGAGCTGAAACCTGAAATAATAGGAGCGCTTGAGTCGCTCCACATTCTCCATCTCTTCAACCTCAAGTCTCAAGTTTCCGCCTTCAGGTTTCTCTCTGACCTCTGACCGCTGACCTTTCTTTCACTAAGAAGCACCCCTGCAGAAGATTACCGCCGGGATTGTCAACAAGAGTATTTTCAAATCTAACAAAAGCGACCAGTTCTCCACATAGCGCTTGTCCATATCCATCCACTCTTGGAAGTTCACGTCACTGCGACCGCTGACCTGCCAGACGCAAGTGATACCAGGCTTGACGGATAGGCGACGGCGGAAGAGCCAGTCGTATTGTTTGACCTCGGTTGGCAGTGGTGGGCGCGGACCGACGAGGCTCATCTCGCCCCTGAGGACGTTAAAAAGTTGCGGTAGCTCATCGATGCTAGTCTTTCGGATGAAACGACCTAACGGAGTGATACGCGGGTCGTTGAGGATTTTAAAGGCGGGACCATCAAGCTCGTTGAGATGGGCCAGATCATGGACTCGCTCTTCGGCACCGGCAATCATCGAGCGAAACTTGTAGAGTCGAAACCTTCGTTGATTCATGCCCACACGATTTTGAGTGAAAAATATCGGGCCGGGGCTGGTAAATTTAATTAGTAACGCGACCAAAACCATCAGTGGGGCTAACACAATTAGCATTATAGTAGAAATGACGATGTCCATCAAACGTTTCGTGAGCAACTGGAGCAGCAATTGTTCTCGGAAGAGAGTGATCACGAACTCGTCCTCGAACTCCTCGACATGCAACCGCTTGAGAACCGCGGCCTCCGATGCCTCAGGCACAATTCTTAACACGATCCCAAGATCTCTGGCATCTGCAATCATGCGGGTGACCGTTCCAAACTTGGCTTCCACCGACAGGCAGACCAGCATCTCATCTACACGTTCTCGCTCAAGAATGCCACGAATATCATCGACCATTCCGACGATCTTACCGCTCATTCCTTGCGATTCCCACGTCCGCTTGGATGCATCATCTTCCGCGACATACCCGACGAGCTTGTAGCCTAACTCCTGACGCTTGCAGAGCTTGTTAGCAAACTCCGCAGCGCGGGCGTTCGCACCTACCATAAGAAGATAGCGATAATTGTATCCTGACTTGCGAGCGCTAACGAGGAGCGTCTTTAAACTGACTCGTGAAAGAATTCCGATCGAGGTGACCACCACCCAAAATGTGACCAATCCGATTGTATCGACACTCTCAAGTGAAAACGCTGCACTAATGATTAGAAACCAAAAAGCCGATAGAGTAGTTGCCTTCGCTAAGCTCTTCAACTGCACACGAAGGCTTACGAGACGATCACCCTTGTAGCGCACGTAGTAATCAAAAATCGCCAACCAACCGACAACGAGCGCCAGTATCGCTAGAACATCCAGCACCCGACTTGGCGTAGGGACCTGACGAGTATCTGATAGATAATATGCACCCGGGCGATAGTAAATCACTACCAGAGCAGTCGCGATCAAGACCGCTTGATCAAACAAGCGCAATATACGAATCAGCATCTTATGGCGAAGACGAATCACGATGAAAAGGGGGTTGGATCGCACACCTCAGAGCCCGCAGGAGTCATGACATTTTCACTGCAAGTACTGCGAAACCAAGCGGCAAGCTCTCTTGGCAGCGGGTTCCAAAATTGACCTGCGTAACGGTGATTTAAATAACCCAAGAAATCTTTAATCAATGATGCGGGGTATTTATAATCCGAAAAATCCGTGCGATCAAAATTGATGTAGTCTGGATGAATATTCACTAGGGCCAGTCCGCCATGTTCAACAATCCAGTCAAGTTTCCGCATCCAAATCTCCGGAGACCGCTCGCCTAACATGAGGAACAAAGTGGAGTCTTGCGGCAAGGTGTAAGGAAGTTCCACATAGCCAGAGCCCACAGGCCCCGCTTGATCTGGAACAAAAAATGGAAAAATAGAACGGCAACCATTCGGTTGAGGTTCGAATGGATCGGTATCGAAAGTCGACGCATCATATTGCAAATCCAGATCGTGCAGCCAGTCGAGTTGGCGGAGCATGAAGCCTGAGCGAAATCCAACCGCGTTCCACTTTCGGAGATGATGGTTGATTTGTTCGGCCATCTTTTTGAAACCAACTCGAGAGTGATAGAGTTTTCCATCGTGATGAAGATCATGCACTCCGACCTCGAAGTCGCGCTCCGTTAGCCACGCGCGGAGTTCGTCCTCAACCTCGTAGCCGCCACGAGGGATCAAGTTAAAAGAAGAACGCAATCCTAATCCGCGCTCTAAATCTGCTAGATTTTTAACGTTCTTCACACCCTCAGCGCTCTCGACGTCATGCGTGAGAACAAAGGCAAATCGTTTTCCGTCCGGCCACCCCAGCCACCCCGCAGGCATCGCCGAGGCCGCGGCGTGAATTGGCCACGTCGTAGAGTTTCGTTTGCGGATGCCTATGGCCCTACGGCGGCGTAAGACCCAGCGAAGTTTAAGTGGTACGAAAGGTTTCACCCCATAGTACAACCTCGTCAAAAATGACCCGTAATATTCGTCCATGAATCTGTGACAGGAGTGCGAGGAGCTTTGGTACAAAAATCAGCGCTTTCAGAGGTCGCCTTGAACCCAGCGTGGTGCGTGGCTTCTTGCTTTATTGAAGATGCAAGATACATCTGCTTTTGCTTTTTCAAGCTCGGTGTAACCCCAGCTGAGATGCTCACGGGTGGTGTTGTCACCGTCTAACACGAGAAGCACCTTGTCCATAAAGCCCGCCATGGTGAGTGTGGGACTCGTCGGACCGATGGGTGGCATATCGAAGATAATGTAATCGAAATCACTTGCCACAAGGCGAGGCATGATGTCTTGCAGCGCAGAGGGGGCGAGCGCGTAAGGATTTCTAGAGTCTCGGCGGGTGGATGCTCCCGCGAAATAAAGATTCCCCGGAGCCTCGCGAAAACCTTCAGCACGCGACATTTCAAGCGCCTTGTAAAGCGATTCCGCAGGGTTCGCCTGTGCATCGCTTGGTGCGATATTGAGATCCACTAACAAAACTTTTTGCCCACGAGTCTCTGCAAACGCCTTTGCCAAGCCTGCGGCGATGGTGGAGGTTCCCGCGCCCTGCGACAGGCCGGTGAGAGCGATCAGTTTTGGTTTGTGGTTGATGTTATTTATCTGAAAATTGAAGACAACCCGATCATGAATCGCGGCAACAAAAGGTGCGATGAAATGCTCACCCACTTCATCCGCGTGACTATTTTTCTTTCGATTCTTGGCTGGGGACAGCATCAAATCACTCGGCAAGCTGGGGACTTCACGAATGGCTCCATCACTAACAAGTTTTACCTCTCCACCGTTTTTGCGCATGTAGGGAATGGACAACATCAATGGAAGCTGAAGACGCGTTTGGATTTCAATCGGCCTTGAGACTCTGCGGTCAATAACCATTTCGATTAGAAACGCAAGTGCCAGTCCTGCTGCTAGGCCTGAGAACGCGATTCCGAGAATCAGCTTGAGAGATTTTTCATCGATCGATTTGAGGGGAGGTGTTGGACTCTGAACCACGCTAATGTTAGGAATCTTGCTGGGGTCGAGTGTCTCATCTAAGCGCGCCTTTTCGAGGCTTGATTGGAAGTAGCGATATTTTTCCTCCTCAAGTTCACGGCGGCGCTCGAGATCTTGCAATTGGAATCCGAGTGAC
>VFJU01000313.1 GCA_009885905.1 Verrucomicrobiota bacterium | reverse complement strand
CGCCTCCGGCACCATGACCATCGTAGATACGAAGGCGGTTAACTTTGCAGCGACACAGATCATCACCGATACGAACCTCCAATACCTTGATTTGCCCTTGTCTTTAAATACGCCGAAACGCTCCACAGCCGCTGGCGTCTACACAGGGCAGTCGATCTTTGGTGCGCTCAAACTGCAACCTGTCAACGGTCAGACCACGGGCGCCGGCTACACCAATGGGGCCTCAATGTCTATTGGAATCAATGGCGGAATGAAAGTGCAGTGGAATGGACCATCTACTACCCCAGATAACAGTGAAGTCGGACGCTATGCGGCGGGCGATGTTGCGACGGGAATGTTCCTCATAAGAAGGCAGGAATTTACCGACGGTCTGAATACAAAAACCGTCAGCTTCACCAGCATGAACGACACCCTTGCGGCGACGGTGGTGTTTCAACATAAAAGTTCTCGGCTGGTTTCTGGTCGATTCCGTTGGGTCGTGAAAAATAATGGGAATTTCTATATCAGTAACCAAGTCGGCTCAGAACTGGTACCAGTTCAAACCCCAAACAATACCCCTGTGAGCCTCACGAGCGAGGCCCTCAGCATCTCTTGGAACAGCTTCAACCCATGGAATTTGAACAATTTGAACTCAAGTTTCACTCCAGTCGCCATGCCAGAGTTCACCAACATTCAGGCAATCGGGGTTTGGTTGTCTGCTACCTGCGGAACAAATCCTGGGTCGACCAATCAATACCAAGGCATACAAGTCACGAGCTTGATTGCGCAGGCCCTCGGTGCCAGTGGCGCTGTGCCTGATGGGGTCGCTCCAGTCGTGACACTTAATGGGGCGTCCTCTGTCTCAATTGTAAGGGGTTCAACCTACACCGACGCTGGTGCTTCTGCGATCGATGCTGTCGATGGTACCGTCGATTCTTTGGTCATCAATAATTCGGTCGATACGGCTGTGGCTGGAATTTACGCTGTTAGCTACAGTGCCACCGACACCTCGGCCAACACCGCGACTGCCACGCGTACGGTCACAGTTGAAAAGGCAACCGCCACCGTCACCCTCGGTAATCTGGCGGCCACCTACGATGGTAATCCCAAGCCAGTCTCCGCCACCACGGTGCCTGCCGGTCTCACGGTTAGTCTAACTTACAACAGCTCCGCCACCGCTCCGACCGCCGCGGGCAGCTACGCGGTGGTGGCCACGGTCAACGATGCAAACTACGTCGGCAGCAATTCCGGCACGCTGGTCATTAGCGGTGGCTTCTCCTCGTGGATCACCGGCACCTTTACCAACGGTATGGTGCCAGCCATTCAACAGGGTGCCAATGCCGACCCCGACAATGACGGCATCAGCAACCTAGTGGAATACGCCATCGCTGACCAAGACCCGACGGTGCCCAATGCCACCGTCGGCACCTTCACCGCCAACGTCCTCAGCTACTCCAAGCGCTCCGGCACCAACGGACTCACCTGCGAGATTCAGCATTCCACCGACCTCGGAGTCGCCGATGCATGGGCAGCCTTGGTGCCGACCGTAGACAACGCGAGCACGATTTCCTACACCCTACCCGTTGGGACGGCCAAGGGCTTCATCCGCCTCAAGGTTTCATCGAACTGACTGGTATGAGAGGTTCGGTGATCCACTCGGATGAGTTTGCTGATGCATCCATCCGACCTGACAAACCACGCGAAATCGGCATGCAAATCTATTTGTTTCAACGCGATCCGAAAATGTGATTTTCTAACCTATTTACCCGATGAGTTACCAAGTATAGATTGGGCTTTCATTAGTTTTTCGCACAAAATTAGTCATGAGATACTTTCACGCATTCATTACCGCCGCATTACTCGGGGCATCGGTGACCACGCTTCACGCCGCGCCGACCTCCAAGCCAAACATCCTTCACATCCATGCAGACGATCATCGCGCCGACGGTCTGCACGCGCTCGGCAGCCCTCTGCTCCAGACGCCGAATCTCGATTCTCTCGTCGAGCATGGCATGAGCTTCACGCATTGTTATACGATGGGATCTATGGTTGGTGCCGTTTGCTCGCCGAGTCGGGCGATGATGCTAACAGGTCGCTCGTGGCAGCGCATTCCCAAGGCTCCGGCCGCTAAGCCTAACGCGAGCGACCCGACGACATTTCTGCCGCGGGTCCTCCAAGCCGCGGGCTACCAAACATGGCACATGGGCAAATACGGCAATGGATTTCCCGCAGGACTGGCGGAATTTCAAACGAGTATCAAGGACGATGCCCAAGGTAAGACCCCCGAAAATGATCGAGAGCATTGCAGCCAACGCCTCGCGGATGGCACCCTTGAGTTCCTCAAGTCGCGCACAGCCAGCCACGAAGCCCGTCCGTTCTACATCTACCTCGCGCCGCCCGTTCCGCATGACCCGCGCTCGGCCGAGCCGCAGTTTCACAAGCTATATGATCCCGCTAAAATCCCGCTCTCGCCCGCCTTCCTGCCCCAGCATCCTTTCGATAACGGTGAGATGACCGTGCGCGACGAAAAGCTTGCCCCATGGCCGCGCACACCCACGGACACACAACAACAAACCGCCGATTATTATTCCTGCGTCACCGGCCTTGATCATCACGTAGGACGCATCTTTGAAATGCTAAAGGCCAACGGACAGTGGGACAATACCATCATTATCTTCAGCGGGGACAACGGACTCTCGCTCGGTGAACACGGCTTGTTTGGAAAACAAAACCTCTACGAGTTCGGCGGCATGCACGTCCCACTTGTCATTGCAGGTCCCGGCATTTCGAAGGGCAAGAGCGAGGCGTTGGTATACTTGATGGACTTGTTCCCGACCATTGCTGAATTCGCAGGCGCGAAAATTCCAACCGGCGTCGAGGGCAAAAGCATCGTTCCGATTCTCCATGGCAAACAGACGAAAGTCCGCGACGTGCTCTACACCGCCTATCGCAACTGTCAGCGCGCCATCCGCGACGATCGCTGGAAGCTCATCCGCTATCCGCTCGTGGACCGCACCCAACTCTTCGATCTCACGAACGACCCGCACGAATTAGTCAACCTCGCCGACAAGCCCGAACACGCTGCAAAAGTTGCCGAGATGACGGTGCTGTTGACCCAAGAAATGACCCGCCACGCCGACAAGTTTCCACTGACTATCCCCTAGACGACAAGCCAGTGGTTAGATGAAGTTTGATTCCGATCCCGCCACGGCAACTTCAAAAATGAAGTCGCGTGCATCTTTTTT
>VFJU01000123.1 GCA_009885905.1 Verrucomicrobiota bacterium | reverse complement strand
CAACTACCAATGTGATCAAAGTCTCTATCGTCGAAGACGACACTCAGTTGCGCGAAACCCTGATGCGCTATTTCGCCGGACAGGTGGATTTCGAATGCATCAGCACCTATCCGAACGCGGAGATCGCCATTCAGGAAATTCCTAAAAACCCGCCCGACGTGGTGCTGATGGATATTAATCTACCAGGAATGAGTGGAATTGACTGCGTTTCGATTCTGCACACAGCGATGCCGAGTTTGAAGATTCTCATGCTCACGGTGTTTGAAGACAGCGAGCAAGTCTTCAAATCGCTATCGGCTGGAGCATTTGGCTACCTGGTGAAGAGCAACCGCCCTGCGAAGATTCTTCAAGCCATCCGCGAGGTGTTTGAGGGTGGTTCCCCGATGTCTGGTCACATCGCGCGCATGGTGGTAAAGTCGTTCGAAAGTCGAGCGGTGGCCGCGCAGGAGACCGACTCGCTCGCTCCGCGTGAGCTCGAGGTGTTACACGGATTGTCGTGTGGTCAGCCATACAAACAGATCGCTGCGGAGCTCGGCATCAGTCTCAGCACGGTGCGAACCTACATTCAGCGGATTTATGAAAAACTCCACGTCCACAGCCAAACTGAAGCGGTGATGAAATACGCCCGCCGCCGAGAATAGAGCCGCCATGGCACG
The DNA here is from genome assembly GCA_009885905.1 of Verrucomicrobiota bacterium. Classification (GTDB taxonomy): domain Bacteria; phylum Verrucomicrobiota; class Verrucomicrobiia; order Verrucomicrobiales; family Akkermansiaceae; genus Luteolibacter. The sequence goes on along the minus strand of VFJU01000123.1, from coordinate 5,628 downwards.
GTCTCTAAGCTCTTAGGTCTTTCCATTTGACAGGGTCCAGATGCCATTTCACATTGAGTGGGTTATCTATCTTTCCCATCTTGAATTTTTTCCCAGTGCCTACTTTATCACCCATGAAACCCATTCGCCCATCCCGCCAGCGTGGCTTCACCCTGATCGAGACCGTCATCGCCATCGGTGTTTTAGCGGTCCTGCTCACTGGTTTCATCGTGGTTTTCACCCCAGCAGCGGAAGGAATCCGTAAGTCGCTCAACGTCCAGCAGGCAGACCGCCTCGTCTCGGCACTGGAAACCGAGTTGGTTGCGGGGCGTAAAGTCACCACTGCAGGCGATATTCCTTTCGACATGGCGTTGAACCGGATCAAAGAAAGCACCGAGGTGGATAACGCGCTTTTTGTTTACCAATACCGTGGCGATCTCACTCTTGCACCTCGCGATGACCAAACCCTGCAGCCGTTAGCGTCAACCTACGGAAAAATTGCGGGCAAGGATTACACAGTGGTCCCGATGATGCGCCGCCTCACCGAGACGTTTTTTGGGCAAGACTTGAAAGCCATCGAGGGCCCGCTTTTTTGTGTGAAATGCAAGCAGCTCGTTTTCAAGAGTGGCTCACTGGTCATGGACACGCGTCCAGATGGCGTGAGAAAGCTGCTCAACCCAAAGACGGGCGTAGAGGTTTCTTCGACGCAGTTCAAAGAAGCGGAAGCGGTGATCCCATTCGTCGCGGAGTTTTATTTTGTTCCCACCAACTCTTGGGCTTATTTCTCCACGGCAGGAAAGAAAGCGACTCCAGCATTCACCACCAAGTTCGCGGCGCTGAAGACCCCAGTCTTCTCTCGGAACATCGCGGTGCGCATGTGAGCCTTGGTCTTCGATCTGAAAGCGTTACTTTATTCTAACAATCTTGCTTAGAGGGGCAGTCCTAACAACTGATCTTGCGTCATGTCAGCTCGATCGCTTTTTCCCTAGGACTTTTGATGCGACGCGCTGGTAGGTGGTGTGGCAAAATCGCCGAGAACAGATGCACGAGCGGATAGGCGGTTAGTGCGAGCAGGACACCCATGGCTAAAAAGCCGACAATAAAGTTGCTCACCGACATCGTGCCGACTCCGGGAAGGCTCATCGTTGCTTTGGCTAGAAATGACGGCACCGGAAGCGAGAAGAAATCGATCAACCACTGGCCAACATGAATCTGTGCATACCAGAATGGCACGTTGGTGAAAGGGTTGCTGATAAAGCAAGCGGCCATCGCAAAAGGCACGTTGACCTTGGCCCGCATCGCTAGCACCGCAGCAAAAAGCGACTGCGGAATCAACGGCATCATCGAGAAAAACAAACCAATCGCAAGCCCCGATGCCACCGTGTCTCGGCATGGCATCCATAAACTGCGATGAAACAACGGTTGGGTAATTTTTTTCCACCACCGGTTGTTCCGTAGCTTGGGATGCCGCAGGGCACGGAAGGTGCGGCGAACAATTCTAAGATAATGGACCTTCATAATCGATGCGCACTCACAAGCAGACCCTCACCCAGTCCGATCACCAATTCAACTGTAAATACCTTGCCCATGAGACCACCGCTCTGCAGCTTTGATAAAAATTTATCATGGAACCATGGCAAGCACTCATCTTAGGCGTGATCGAGGGGATCACCGAATATCTTCCGATCAGTTCGACGGGCCACTTGATCGTGGCACAGCGATTGATGGGGATCGGCATGGGTAGCGTGCAAGCCAAAGAAGCGGCGGACTCGTTCGCGGTTTGTATTCAAGGCGGGGCCATCCTTGCGGTGTTAGGAATTTATTCCAAGCGAGTGCTCCAGATGATCCGTGGCGTGTTCGGACTGGATCCGGAGGGACTCAGGCTTGCGATTGCTATTGTCGTTGGATTTCTCCCCGCGGCGGTGCTTGGCGTGCTTTTCAGCCACTGGATCAAGGTGCATCTCTTTGGAATGTGGCCTGTGATCGTGGCTTGGATCGTCGGGGGGGTAGCGATTTTAGTCGTGAGCCAGTGGAAAAAAAACAATCCACGACGTGACGGGGGAAAAGAACTCAACGCGCTCACTTGGCAACTCGCGTTGATCATTGGCGTGTTGCAGTGCGTGGCGATGTGTCCCGGCACGAGTCGCAGTTTGATGACGATTTGCGGTGGCTTGCTCGTCGGGCTCTCGATTCGTGCAGCAGTGGAATACTCGTTCCTGTTAGGTGTGCTTACCCTCACCGCTGCCACCGCCAAGGATGCGGTGGGCAAGGTGAAAGGAATCGATCCAACTTATGACACACTCTTCGGTGGAACCAAGTTGATGATTCACGAATACGGCACCACCACCCTGCTTGTTGGCCTAGTTGCAGCAGCGATTTCTGCGGCATTGGCGGTGAAGTGGTTGGTTTCCTACCTGCAAAGTCATGGGCTGGCATGCTTCGGATGGTATCGGATCGTCGTGGGTGTCACCGTCGCCGGAATGATCTTAAGCGGTGTTTTGACAGCCTAACAGAGACGGATCATATCCTTGATAAACTGACCCCACAGGAAAATCAAACCGCGCTTGGAATACTGGAAGTGCCCATCCCCAGTGAGCAGCACAAAGCCCGCGGCCAAGTTATGCTCCACCTGTCTGCGCATTTCTTGTTCGATGGATTCTTCAATCGAATCCGGGTCTGGCATTTTTAATTTTTCCTCAGTGAGTTGAACACGGACGAGGAATTTTCGATGGTCTGATAGAATTTCGTGGAAGCAACTGCGCTCACAGGGCACGTGGTTCCATTTAACGTTAGGAGGACATTGGAGGGTGGGAGCAAAAGGGAAATTGGTGGTGCGCCAAATCCCGCCGTTTTCGTCATAAGAAGTGACGGTGATGAATGCGAATGCCACGGCGCTTTGTTCGCAAAGACAGACTGCGGAAATCGCACGTTCCTCAGGATTCCAGTACAACCGAAAAAACTGCTGCATTCCAGCCCATTCCCAACCGCAGTCAGAAATGTGCTCGAATCCCGCATCCTCCATCGCCGCGGCGGCTTCACTGGCGTTAGGAAAAAAAGAAGGATTCGGCACTTGGCGGTGCCGCAGACGGTTATCAAGCGGTAGCCGCATTTTCCGAACGCTTGTCAATAACTCGAACCACGGCAGAAAAAACCACAACAAGACACCGAAGAGCCCCATGGCAAAATTATCAGTTAGAAAATAAAATAGACTGAAACTCGCGCCGAGTAGGATAAGCGCCCCGATTTTTCGCCAAAGGTTCACCCGCGACGAGCGCAGTGCCACCGCTAGGACTACGAGTCCGATGACTATAAGAGTTTCACGCATGAGTTCCAGATGAGAGGGGGTGTCTTACGAAGACTTAATACGGATTCCACGGATGCGGGGACCACGCAAGAGCTTGTTTTGTAATCGATCCATCGATTTTATCCCCACGCTTGAGCCAGTAAGGCCCGCAAACGTAGCGGGTCATGCGCCGAGGTCTTTGCGACGAATCCCCGCGCATGCGCGAAATGGACATCATCGCATCCCTCAATCCGAGTGAAATCCAAACCTGGATGATCGTTGTGACGGGACAATCCGAATCCCTCGCCTCGGCGATCTGGATACACCAAACCCGCAATCTCACCCAAGTCCGGACGTGTATCAATAAACCGAGCCAAGCCAGCAGATGGCTCGTCCGGCATCGGCTCGGTGCGGGGCAAGTAAAGCGCCTTGAACGATCCTTTCTCCGTCTTGATTTCCCAAAACTCGGCGATTTTTCCGATGAAATCTAATCGCTCTCGGAGGCTCTTGAGGTAGTCCAACAAGTCTACCCCGATCCAGCGCATCACTTCCCAAAGTGGCTCGCCGGGTTGTAATTCTGTAACTAAAGCGAAGCGGCGCAGCAGCGTTGTATCGATCGGAGAATTCAGCTTGAACAACGTTTCCCGCGGCACACCTAACCAACGAGCGGTTTCAATCGGTCCACGAGTGTCGAACCACTCTGCGGGCTCTAACCATCCGCAAAATTTTAACGCGTCCTCATAGACACCCAAGTGTTTCAGCACCAGACTCAACGCGCACACCGGCGGATGATCCTTTGGAAATTGATGATGATCAAAGTTTCCACGCTCTGGTCGGTGTTCGTGACCGACATCGACGACCGCCACTGAGACATTGGCCAAGTCAGCTTCCGTGGGTTCGCGACGCACGATCAAGACAGGGTTCTCGGCAAGTAGCAAACAACAGGCTAGAAATTCATCTTTATGAGAGCCGCCGGGATGAGTGAGAATTTGAGAAAAGGACATGTAGAATGAGGAACGAGCCAGCAACATAGGTCGTCCACGTGACATGGGAAGTTTTTTGCAAACTCCATAGGCGATCGATCCACAAATAACCCGAAATCATCATCGCTCACCGACCCGGCCTTTCGATTACTCGGAAAATCGGCTGAAAACGTCGGAATCGACACCGGTCAGACTTACGCTAGACTGCCATCAGAATGAATTTGAAAGAACTCGGCTGGAACCCAGGACTGCAGGAGGCCCTCGAGCGGTACGCTGGCAAAAACTGGGTTCCTGCCAGACTCATCCGCGAAACCATCATCAACTACGGTGCATTTCTAGCGGATGGCGAAGAAATCGATGTTCTGCTGTGTGGTCGTGTTTGGCACGAGGCCACTTGCGATGCAGATCTTCCCGCCGTGGGCGACTGGGTGATGGTGGAACTCGGTAACGAAAACCAAGCCCATGTCATCCGTGCAACCCTGCCACGACGCACTTGTTTCTGCCGGAAAATGCCAGGGAAAAGTTCGCAGGTCCAAGTCATCGGAGCTAACATCGACTACGTCGCAGTCGTCACCGATGCCGGTCCTGATTTTAACATCCGCCGCATGGAGCGCTACTTCATGCTCATCAGTCGCAGCGGTGCAAAGGCCATTGTGTTAGTCAATAAGGCGGACTTATTTCCCAAAGAGCAAAGCCAACTGGCTGCGGCAGAAATCGCGGCGCTGTGGGACGGCGCGATGGTTCATGTCACCAGCGCACTCACCGGTGATGGATTGAAGGTGCTCAAAAAATATCTTAAAAAAGGCATCACCATGTGCGTCGTCGGATCAAGCGGCGTTGGTAAGTCCACTTTGGTCAATCAACTCTACGGAGAAGATTGGCAGTGGACGAGCGAGTGCAACGAAACCACCGGCAAAGGTCGTCACACCACCACCTCACGCGAACTCGTGCCATTGCCGGGTACAGGGATGCTCATCGATAACCCCGGCATGCGGGAAATCCAGATGTGGACAGATGAAACAACTTTGCGCGAGAGTTTTGCTGACATCGACGCCCTCACCGCCGAGTGCAAGTTTTCCGACTGCAGCCACCGCAAAGACAGCAAGTGCGCCATCCGCGCCGCAGTAGATGCTGGAACACTGGATCCTGCTCGCTATGAAAATTTTCTCAACCTTGAAAATGAAATCGCCGAGCTGAGAAGGCGCTCAGAAAAACGCCAAATGACCGTCGAGCGCTGGGCCAAGCGCGACAGCGTCAAAGCACGCAATCTCGCAGATAGAATCCAGTTAGAAAAAGATGATCGGGGAGATGTGTAAACAGTAACCATTAAATATTCATGACCATGTTCAATCATTTGTCCAAACGATGGATGGCTTACTCAGT
>VFJU01000376.1 GCA_009885905.1 Verrucomicrobiota bacterium | reverse complement strand
GGCTCCAACAACTCGACTCCGGCCACCGTGTCCATCGCCATCTGGGCAGGCCAGCCCGTGGACTTTTTCTGGACCACCGCCGTGTCCGGCAATTGGGGCGGCGCAACCTCTTGGAGCAATTCTACTGGAGCAACGGTGTTACCCGACACCACCGGACAGATATTCTACCGGATGTCCTTAAACAAATCCGGCACCTATACCGCCACCCAGAATCTGACCGGCGGGTTTATGCTCAACCAACTCAACTGTGCAGGCACCGTCACGCTCGCTGGAACCAACAGCCTCACCTTCATGGCCAACGGCACCTTGCTGCCACAGTTTAACCAGAACAGCGCCAACACCGTAACCGTTAGCGCTCTGGTAAGTGTGACCGCTATGACAACTTTCGGTGGCACCAGCGGCGGCCAAGTCATCCTCCAGAGCCCGCTCTCGGGATCCGGAGGACTGACAAAAAACAATGCCGGTACGCTGCAGATCAATAATATATCTAACACCTACAGCGGTGGCACCATTATCAACATCGGCAATGTCTCGCTAGGCTTGCAGGCGAACCAAGCGTTAGGCACCGGACGGGTCACTCTGAATTCAGGCGGCAGTCTCACGCTGGAACGAATCAATGCGACCAACCCGCTCTCTTTAAACGGCGGCACGATCCATTCCAACAACGGATTCGGTAACAGCTTCAACAGTCCCGTCGGCCTAAATGAAACTACGACCATCAATGCCGCCTACAACATGACCCTCAGCGGCAGCATCAGCGGCACTGGCGGATTCACCAAGTCTGGCAGTGGCTCGCTGATTCTCTCAGGAACTAACAGTTTCAGCGGTGCTAACAGGATCACGGCGGGCACGCTATCCTGCTCGAAAGCCGTCGCCCTTGGCACCGGACCTCTCGACATCACCACTGGGGCCAAGCTCGCCCTCAATTTCACCGGCACACGCACGATCACCAAGCTGACTTTCGACGCAGGTGCCGCGATGCCTGCTGGAACTTATGGTTCCACCACCTCGCCGGCCACCAATAAGAATGATACATATTTTTCAGGTGCCGGCACGATCACCATCGACCTCATTCCCACAACCACGACCGTAACCAGCAGCCTGAACCCCGCCGCTACGGGTGTCTCAGTGACCTTCACCGCCTCGGTAAGCGGCGGGACACCCGCCGGCAGCGTAACCTTCTACGACGGCACCACGGCCTTGGGCACGAGCACCTTGAACAGCAGCTTCCAAGCCAGCCTCATCCGTTCCAACCTCACGGCAGGAACTCACAACATCACCGCGCGGTATACAGGAAACGCATATAACGCCGCCAGCACTTCAGCAGTTCTCGGTCAAGTGATCGCCATGTCGGCCTATGAGACGTGGGCCGCTGATCCCGCACAAGGGCTGACCGCAGGCGTGAACAACGGTCCACTGGATGACCCCAACCACGACGGCGTCTGCAATCTCCTAGCATTCACACTATGCAGTGCCCCGATGAATTCCTCGCTGGCCGCTCTGCCGAAACTAACGAGAAGCGGAAACACCTGGATTTTCAAATACGATCGAAACAACCTATCGCTGCCAGTCACCACGCAAGTCGTGGAATACGGCAACAATCTAACTGGCTGGACGGCGGTGCCGATTCCCTCAACGACCGCAGGGTCAGTGACGATTACGCCCGGTAATCCAGCGGATCACGTCACTGTTACGATTCCTGCGCTTGGGACTAAAGTTTTCGTTCGCCTCAAAGTCGTACAATAAACGCCGAGAATTTCTCCATCGTCAGAGACGGTAATGTTTAGGGCGGAGCCCCACTCAGATGTGCTTGCCGCAATGGATGCCATCATTTCATCTTTGTGGGTACGCTTTTTCAAATTTCGAGTTTGGGTATCGCGAGGCAAAAGCTAATCTTCAGGCATTGGCTAATCTCATTTCCAACGACCAATGGACCGCGGACGGGAAATTTTTCCGCTCCGGATTAGTCCGCGTGCAGATGAAAGCGATCACCTACGGCCCGTTTCCTGGCGGTTGGCCGGAGTCATTCGAGCCGGATTTTTCTCAAATGATCGCAGCAGGTTTTAATGCGATACGCTTGTATGATCTCCCCGACGTGCGCCTTCTCGACGCAGCCGCAAATCATGGATTGAAAATATTCGGCGGACTGAAGTGGCAACAAAGTGCCGATTTCTTTCAATCGCCAGTGGCTTACACCGCGGCGATCATTTATCTAACGGAAAGCCTTAGGGAAATCGGTACACACCCATCTTTGGTGGGTATCTATGTCGGCAACGAAATCCCCGCTGACCTCGTACGCTGGATGGGACCGTTGAAGGTTCGCGAAGCCATCGAGGGATTGATCGCGACCGGCAAAGAACTCGCGCCACACTTGTTATTCGCGTACGCCAACTACCCAAGCACTGAATACCTCGAACCAGAAAATGCAGACTTCACTGCTTTCAATGTCTACCTTGAAAACGAGGACTCATTCCGTAGTTACCTGAAACGTCTGCATCACATCGCAGGTGACCGCCCCTTGGTCATCTCCGAATTCGGCCTAGACACACGCCGCAACGGAATGCAGCGACAAGCCGAATGCCTCGTGTGGGCTACTCAAGCGTCACTGGAGTTAGAATGTGCTGGGATGACCCTCTACGCATGGAGCGACCGATGGCAAAACGGTGGCATAGAAGTGCTCGACTGGGACTTTGGATTGTTAGAACGCTGCGGAAAAGCCAAGCCCGCCCTCGCCGCCCTCAGCACGCGTCCTGCCCACGCCCACAACCCTCAAGAATTTTCCTTCAGCATCATCATCTGCACTCGCAATGGCGGGCAGCGCATCGGCAATTGCCTTAGGTCTATTAAAAATGTAACTGGTAATCTAATTGAAACCATTGTCATAGTTGACGGTTCATCTGACGACACTGCGGATTTCGTCGCAAAGAAATTTCCTTGGGTACGCCTTGAATGTATAGGTCCTAGCGGATTGAGCACTGCAAGAAATGCTGGAGCACGAATCGCACAGGGTGAAATTCTCGCCTTCACCGACGATGATTGCGAAGTGGACCACGAGTGGATCACAAGACTTGAGCGAATTTTTCAAGAGGGTCGCTTCGCTGCTGTTGGCGGGCCAAACTTATCACCAAAGCCAAAAAACTGGCAAGAGGCCGTGGTCTGCGCCGCACCGGGTGCTCCAAGTCATGTTATGTTAGATGATGAGCAAGCCGAACACCTGCCTGGCTGTAATCTCGCCGTCACACGATTCGCGTTTGACACAATTGGCGGATTCGACCCGCAATTTTGTACGGCGGGTGACGACGTAGATTTCTGTTGGCGGCTACAAGATGCAGGTCTTCTTCTCGGCTTTGCCCCTGGCGCATTTGTCTGGCATTGGCGACGCCAGACGCTTGTGAAATTTCTAATTCAACAACTTGGATACGGTCGCGCAGAGCACTTATTGTTAGCCAAACACCCGGCCCGTTTTACAAGCCAAGGCGACGCGAGGTGGATTGGCTTCATCTACGGAGGAGGACCGGTGCGTGTGATGGCGGAATCGGTCATCGATCACGGTGCAATGGGTAATGCAGGCTATCAGGCCATCACTAACAGAATACTACCACTCCGTGGATTGGAGAAAAAATTTGACACGTGGAAGACAAGAATTTTTCTCAAAGTCATCAAATTTATCCAGCCTCACCTGCGTGCTTGGGCAAGGAACCGAACGCTCCTCATCAAGTCCGAGAGGGCTGCGAGGACCATCAAAACGGAATCCATCGAGGAGTTCGCGATCGAATCTCCAGAGGGCTACGGTCGCGAATATTTTATCAACCTCCTTCTACAGCAAAACTGGAAACCTGCCGGAAATACCGAAGACTGGGATTTAGAAAAATCCGGCACTCGGCTACTCCTTGCCACCGAGCGAGGTGATTGCCGCACCAAGCGCACCCTCATCCGCGCTTGGAACACGAAGAATCTCAGCGATCTGATGAGGGAATTCAGATAATATTTACACTTTCTGATCAAATCCTAAATTTCAGCTCGTAGATTTCATCAATAAATACCTAACAAAATTTCATGTCTCTCACCAAGCTCTCTTTCATCATCTCACTCAGCACAGCACTATTGATGGCGCCGACGATGGCTGACCCTCAGTGGATCTGGACCAGCACGGCCACGAAGAGCGAAAAAAAAGCGACCTTTCGAAAGACATTCACCATCACGGAATCGGTGAAATCCGCACAACTCAATTTCACCTGCGACAACGGTGCCACAGCCTACTTAAATGGTGTTCAAGTGGCTAAAAATGCAGACTGGAACGAACCCACCCGAGTCCAACTAAACCAAAAGATTAACATCGGCGAAAATGAACTCCGATTCGATGCCACCAACAACGACGGCGTCGCGGGGTTGGTTGTTTCACTCCGAGTCGTCACGATCAGCGGCGAGAAGCTAATCATCCAGTCGAACGGAGACTGGTCCGCCGCAACGACCGGCACATTAAATTTCAAACCCGCCGCTGTGGTAGGAACATACGGAGACCCACCATGGGGTGACGCGCTTGAACCAAAGGCTGACAATACCGTACCAGAAGCTGTCGATATCAAAGTGGTTACCGGATTCAAAGTCGAGCGGCTTTACACTGTGCCCAAGGAGCAACAAGGATCTTGGGTTGCGATCACCGAGGATCAACGGGGACGCCTGATCACCTGCGACCAATACGGAGGAATCTATCGGATTACCCTGCCATCGGATGGTTCAAAAACTACACCCGTAGTAGAACCACTGACCCTACCTAACGGAATCAATGGCAAGCCGCTCGGTGGTGGCCATGGTCTGCTCTACGCGTTCGACAGTCTCTACCTGATGGTCAATGAAAAACCTGACAAGGGATTGTGGCGCTTGCAAGACACCGACGGTGACGACCAATTCGACAAAGCGAGCTGGATCAGCAAATGTAATGGTCGCGGAGAACACGGCACGCATGGAATTGTTTTGGCCCCCGACGGAAAATCGATCTATTTTTCTAACGGCAACCACACATCCCTCCCTGAAAATTTGATGTATCGTCGCCCAGTCGCGATGAATGAAGACCACTTGATCACCCGACTGTGGGATGCAAATGGCCATGCCAAAAACATCTTCGCTCCGGGCGGATACGTTTGTAAATCCGACCCCAATGGCAAAAATGTCGAGCTCATCGCAGGAGGATTTCGTAATCAATATGATATTGCTTTCGATGCGAACGGCGAGTTGTTCACTTTCGATTCCGACATGGAATGGGACATGGGCTCACCATGGTATCTGCCGACCCGCATCAATCACATCGTGAGTGGCGGTGACTACGGGTGGCGCTCCGGTGCTGGGCGCTGGCCCAGTTACTACGCCGACTCGCTACCTGCAGTGGTGGATATCGGACCAGGCTCACCCACAGGCACAGTCTTTGGAACTGGTGCGAAATTCCCTACGAAATATCAACGAGCGTTGTTTGCGCTCGATTGGACTTTCGGCACGATGTGGGCGATCCATCTCCAACCAGACGGAGCGAGCTTCAAGGCAGAGGCCGAAGAATTTGTCGCCGGAAAGCCGATGCCCTTCACCGATGCAATCATCCGTCGTGAAGATGGCGCCATGTATTTCACCACCGGCGGTCGCGAAAGCCAATCCGCGCTCTACCGGGTGACTTATATCGGTAGCGAGAATACCGCACCTGCTGCTGAAGTGAAACCCAACGCGACCGTTGGACAGCGGAAAATGTTAGAAAAACTCCATGAACAGGGAACCGGCATTGAAGCCATCGACAAAGCATGGCCATCGCTCGCTAGCAATGACCGGTTCATTCGCTTCGCAGCGCGTGCCGCAATCGAACGCCAGCCCCAGGGCGCTTGGGCCTCTCGAGCGCTTGCAGAAACAGATCCACAAGCATCTATCGAGGCGATCATCGCACTTGCACGCGTCGGCGATCGCGCACTTCAACCACAGCTTATTACCTCACTCGAGCGGCTCCACTTCAGCAAGCTGCCCGAAGAACTCCACCTACCCTACCTCCGAGCATGGCAACTTGTTTTCACTCGCATGGGCAAGCCTGACCAGAGCCTATGCGCAGATATCACGAAGCGATTGGATCCCCTTTTCCCCGACGCAGATGCGCAAGTGAACCGCGAGCTTGTGTCTCTGTTAGTTTATCTTGGATCGGAAAGCATCGTCGCAAAATCAGTTGCTCTGCTAGACAACGCCAAAGATATCCAAGTCACTGTCACCAGCGACGCGGTGCTCGGACGTAATGCCGGCTACGCATCCGCTGTGGCGAGCATGCATGACAGCCAACCGAATCGCCAAGCCATCGCCTACGCCTACGCCCTTCGAGAGGCACGTGCCGGTTGGACTCCTGAACTGCGAAAAACTTATTTTACATGGTTTCCTAGTACATTCAAATGGTCAGGCGGAAACAGCTTTCCCGGATTTCTAAACAATATTCGAAAGGATGCCCTCACTAACATCGTGACCGATTCCGTAGAGCGAGCCGAACTCGAAATTCTATCAAAAAAAGTAGCGGTTGCTAATCCTACAAATTTAGTTACGCCCAAGGGTCCAGGTAAGAATTACACCGTCAATGATATCACCACCCTAGCGAAGGACGGTCTGAAGAATCGCAACTTCGAACAGGGTAAGGCGATGTTTTCCTCACAACTCTGCATCAACTGTCACCACTTCGGTGGCGCTGGCGGCAACACTGGTCCAGATCTAACTGGATCTGGAAATCGCTACTCCATCCGCGACCTCGCGGAAAACATCGTGGAACCTTCCAAGGTCATCAGCGACCAATACCCAAGTGAACAAATTGATCTTAAAGATGGTGGGGTCGTCGTCGGCCGCGTGATCGTGTCGGAAAATGGCAAACTCTTCGTGATGACCAGCGCGCTTGCTCCAGATGCCCTTACCACGGTCGATGAAAGTCAGGTCAAAGCACGCCACCCCCATAAAGTCTCCATGATGCCGGCTAGTCTGCTGAATGCTCTCAATTCAGATGAACTGCTCGACCTCTTCGCCTACATCCTCTCTGGCGGAAATCCTCAAGACTCGAGGTTCTAGGGAGATATCTCACCTTGCGGCGTGGCATCGTGCTGGCTAGGGATTGGCGATGCCGCTGCTGACGAAAGATTTCGACTACCACCTACCCGAGGAATTGATCGCCTCGCGTCCACTTGCCCAGCGATCCGCCTCGCGGATGTTAGTTGTGCACAAAGACAGCGGCTTGCTGGAACACCGGATGTTTATCGATCTATGCGAATACCTAGAGCAAGATGATTTATTGGTGCTGAACGATACCAAAGTCATTCCAGCGCGAGTTTTTTCTGACGATGGAAAAACTGAACTGCTGTGTCTCGACCGCTTGTCTCCATTCGAATGGAGATGCCTTGTTAGACCCGGCAAACGAATGAAGCTCGGGCGCAGCATCCGTGTGGGCGGCATCACTGGAACTGTATCTGAAGTCTATGAAAATGGTGACCGTCTGATCCAATGGAACGAGTTGGTGGATTTAGAAAAACACGGCCACCTCGCACTGCCGCACTATATGGGCCGGGATGACGAACTCGCGGATCGCGACCGCTATCAAACGGTTTTCGCCCGCGAGGAAGGTGCCATCGCCGCGCCCACCGCTGGCTTACATTTCACACCAGATTTGTTAGATGAAATTCCGCATGCATTTCTCACCCTACACGTCGGCGTTGGGACGTTCCGTCCCGTAAGCGCGGCAAACGTAGCAGATCACGTCATGCATTCGGAGCGCTACACGGTGAATACCGAGACCGCACAAAAAGTGAACGCCGCCAATCGAGTCATCGCAGTAGGAACGACCGTGACTCGAGTGCTCGAATCCATCGGCAAACCTGTCTGCGAGCGGCGGAGTGCTACCGATATTTTTATACATCCCCCATACGAATTCAAAGTTGTTGATGGATTACTGACGAATTTTCATCTGCCACAAAGCACACTGATCATGCTGGTAAGTGCCTTCGCAGGACAAGAATTAGTGATGGAGGCGTATCGCAAAGCGGTGGAGCAGCGCTACCGATTTTTCAGTTATGGCGATTGCATGTTGCTGGTGTGATGTGAAAACTCTGTACCGATGAAACTACTCTCATGGAACGTCAACGGCATCCGCGCGGTGATCGAAAAAAACTTTGGTGAATTTGTTAGTACTGAACAACCAGATATCCTGTGTCTTCAGGAAACCAAGGCTCGACCCGAGCAAGTTCAGTTGCCCTTGGAACTTAGTGGCTATCACACCTACTGGAATTCTGCTGAAAAACCTGGTTACTCTGGTGTCGCTGTTTTTTCTCGCGAGGAGCCGCTAGAAGTACAACTCGGCATGGGCCACGACGAACACGATCGCGAAGGTCGCGTGCTGACGTTGGAGTTTCCAGAGTTCATTCTAGTGAATGTTTACACGCCCAATGCCCAAGACGAATTGAAACGGTTACCCTATCGACTTAGTTGGGACGAGGCGTTTCGCCAACATGTCGCCAAGCACGCATTAAAAAAACCGGTTGTTTTCTGTGGTGATCTCAATGTTGCACACCACGAGATCGACTTGGCCCGACCCAAGGATAACCGTAAAAATCCAGGGTTTTCAGATGAGGAACGCGAGAGTTTCGGGAAGTTGCTAGGAGCTGGATTTACCGACACTTTTCGCCATCTCTATCCAGACCTAACAGACGCATACTCGTGGTGGTCCTACCGTGGTGGAGCACGGCAACGCAATGTAGGTTGGAGAATCGACTATTTTGGGGTCTCTACGTCATTCATCGACCGAGTCACCGCTGCGGAGATTCTTCCGAAAGTTCTAGGCTCAGATCATTGCCCAGTGGGGATTACGCTGACTTGAAAATGCAGTCCGTATTCTTTTCGCTCCTTACAACGGACTGAGTTACTCGACTACATTTTAGAATGCACAAGAAGTACGATCTCACCCTTTGGCGAGTGGATTTGGAAGTGCGCGAGCACCTCGGCGGCACTACCGCGGTGGTAAGTTTCAAACTTTTTCGTCAACTCGCGGGCCACGCATGCACGTGCGTCCGGGTCGATATCTGCTAGAATTTCCAAGGTGGAAATAATCCGATGCGGCGATTCAAAAAAAATACTTGTCTCACCAGATTCCAACGCCGTTGTTAATGCACTTCGACGCTTACCAGATTTCACAGAAAGAAATCCCCAAAAATGGAACGCATGGCAGGGAAATCCGGATCCGATGAGGGCGGTGATGACGGCGGATGGTCCAGGTAGTACTTCAAGCGGGGTGCCAGACTCGATGCAGGCTTGGACGAGACGGTATCCAGGGTCAGAAATTCCAGGCATGCCGGCGTCGGTAATAACTGCTATCGTCTCCCCTACCCTCGCAGCGGCGATCAGGTCCGGCGCGCGACGGGCCTCATTGTGCTCATGGAGCGAGACGAGTGGCTTACCGGAGATTCCATGGTGCGCTAACAGTTGTCCCGAATGACGGGTGTCTTCGCAAGCGATGCGGTCAGCACTGCGGAGGACCTCCAAGGCACGTAGTGTGATGTCACCCAAGTTGCCGATGGGAGTCGGAACAAAGATAATGCGACCCGTTATTTCTTTGTTAGATTCCATGTCACGCGAGTGAAGCGCGCTCACTTGCGCTGATCATCTTAGGGCGCCCATTTTGATCAACGCGTACGTTGACCATGATTCCGAATGCGGCGATCTCTCCAGCAGCATTGCACATCTCAAAGTTCCAACTCAGCGATGCTCCGCCGATCCCAGAAATGGCGAGTAAGACTTCGTATTTGTCACCACAGCGAAATGGGCGCTTGTACTCGCATGAAACTTTTATTCGTGGCCAACCACCTTCTTCACGATCAAACACGAGAATTCCGCGAGAGCGCAGGAATGCGTGTTCCGCCGCCTCGACGTATTTAAAAATATTTGGAAAATGCATCCAGCCACTCGCATCTGTATCACCGAAAGCGATCTCACCCGTCTGTCGATGCAATGGATTTTCCATGGGGGTATTCACTCGAACTTACTAACAAGAACCGAAGCATTGTGACCACCAAATCCGAAGCTATTACTCAACGCTACCCTGACGGGCACCTCGCGAGCAACGTTTGGACAAACGTCCAAATCACACTCGGGGTCTAAATCATCGACGTTGATGGTCGGGGGGATCACTCCGTCCTTGATCGCCATGACACTCGCGATCAGTTCCACGCCACCTGCCGCGCCTAACATGTGACCCGTCATCGACTTGGTTGAGCTCACCACCAAGCCATCGTTCGCGTAATTGCCGAACGCGAGCTTGATCGCCTTGGTTTCCGCGACGTCACCAAGGCCTGTCGAAGTTGCGTGGGCATTGAGATAGTCGACATCTTGCGGGTTCTTTTTGCCATGCTTGAGCGCCATGCCTATGGCATATGCTGGGCCACTGCCGTCTGGCGATGGAGCACTGAGGTGATAGGCATCTGCACTCACGCCGTAGCCGATGAGCTCAGCATAAATTTTCGCGCCGCGTTTGCGGGCATGTTCGAGTTCTTCAATCACCACCACGCCGGCGCCTTCACCCATGACAAAGCCGTCACGATTTCTATCAAATGGCCGCGACGCACGCTGTGGGTCGTCGTTGCGTGTGCTGAGTGCTTTCATGCTGCCGAACCCCGCAAGACCCATCGGCAAAATCGCTGCCTCCGCACCGCCACAGACAAAGGCATCGGCATCGCCAAATTTAATGATACGCCAAGCTTCACCGATGTTGTGATTTGAGGTCGCACACGCGGTCACGATAACCATGTTAGGTCCGTGCAATCCAAATTCCATCGAAATGATACCACTTGCAATGTTAGAAATCATCATTGGGATCGTGAATGCAGAAACCCGCTTAGGCCCCTTGTTCATGTAAGTCGAATGCTCACGTTCGAGCGTTGCCAGACCGCCGATGCCACTACCCACCATCACACCGAATCGTCGTGAGTCGATAGTGGAAACATCAATCCCGCAGTCCTCCATCGCCATTCTGGACGCCGCGACCGCAAGCTGAACGTAACGGTCCGAGCGCCGAGCATCCTTGGGGACGTTGAAATAGTCATCCGCGTTGAAATCCTTCACCTCACCACCGATTTTACAATCGAACGGTGTGGGATCAAATAGGGTGATCGTTCCGATGCCACTACGGCCTTCCTTCAGACCCTCCCAAGTCGTGTTTAAGTCCTTACCCAACGGGGTGATACATCCAATGCCGGTGATGACGACGCGTCGTTCGCTCATAATTAGTGAGCGAGCTTGGCGACTGACATCCGACCACGCAAGCCTCATCATTGACCTGCCTATTTAGCTCCACACGAGTGACTTAATGATGAAGTTAAGATCCTGTCGTAAGAGCGAAAATTGGAGTCCATTGCTTTTAAAAAATTCCCAACGCGTAAAATTGTTCGTGTGAATGATTTGCCCAAGCGGAATTTGCGGATGAAGCTGCCCGAGCCATCCGAATCTCCTAAGCATGAAAATCACCCGCACCCTAGCAACCTGCAAGACTCCCGATGGCGCACAACTCACACTTCATGAGCACGACGGTCATTATTTCCTCAAAGTTGCTGGGCTCCAGTTGATGAGTACCACCGCCTCGTCTTCTGAAGAGCAAATGGCGGAACTTTCTTGCGCTCACCTTCCTCCTCGGCCGCGCGTCCTCATCGGTGGGCTTGGCTTTGGCTTCACCCTCAAGCGGGTACTCGCCCTTACCGACAAGGATGCAGTCGTCGATGTTGCAGAGCTGCTGCCAGAAGTCGTCGCGTGGAATCGCGAATTTCTAGCTGAAGTCAACGGCAAGCTTCTCGACGATCCACGCGTGCGAATCCACGTGGGTGATGTTTACAATCTTATCGACCGCTGCGACGTTGACCGGTATCACGCTATCTTGTTAGACGTCGATAACGGTCCGGACCCATTTGTGCAAAAGGGTAACGAACGGCTGTATAATCAAAAGGGAATCCATCGGATCAAGAACGCACTCGAGCCAGAGGGGCGGGTGATCTTCTGGTCCGCTCATCCCGACAAGACATTCGCGCAATCTCTGAAGGGAACGTTCAAGCACGTCGAATGTATCAGTGCCAAAGCCTACCCAAAGGCTAAGCGCTTTACCCACACCCTGTTCGTAGCGGATCGGGACTGATCAAGGGATGTGCTTGATCAAGCGAAAACGCTCGAGGTACACGCCACGATTGTATTTACGGCAACAATCGTAGCAAGCGACCGTCCGCTTGAGTGGCTTCACTCGATGGATCACAGCGAAGCAATTTGAGCAGATGTATGAGTGATTGCGCTTCATCTTGCGACGCTCGAAGGGGAGCGTGTGATACGGTTGCTCGCCGGCGATGCCTAAATCTGCACAAGCCATGCGCCATTCTGGGCCATGCGGGTCGATCCGGCGGCGGCCGCAGCGTTCGTAGGCGACGAGATGGGCCAACTCATGCTTGAGCGTGCGCCAAAGTTCTTCAGGTTCGCACTCTTTGAGCTTAGGATTCAGCTCAATCGCCCGATCTGGCCACCATGCGCGACCCGCCGTGGTCTGCATTCTCGGGTTCCATGAGACACGCACCTTGCGGGCAAGCTCGCCCAAAGCAAGCGATTTTGAAGCCTCTACACACCATGCTGTTAGGCCACCATCAACGCCTGTAACCCGTACTTTTTGCGGTTCAGGAGTCCGCAACACGCGAAACCATGACCTCCAACGAAATTCAAGTTGCGGCATTGCTCGACCCATTGAAAAAACAGTTACCAGCAATCTTGAAAATTGGCAATAGGTGCTTCGTAAAAAAACAATATTTCTACGCTCGGTGAAAACCATATTCCTGATAGAACAGAGAGAAAGCATCACGCCGTCCCCTTGACCTGAAATTTGACGAAGTCGAGCTGGCGTGGTGGACATCCATCCGCTACATTTACTATTCGATGAGCGACAGCTTCACATTGGTTCTTGAAACATCCACGCCACACGCATCGCTAGCCACCATCCAGGCGGGTCATTCGTTGCAGCAGCGTGAATTCACCAGCGATCGCAGCCATAATGCGCTTATCTTTTCTCCACTAAAGGAACTTCTCGACGCTCGGAAGTCGCCGGAAATCGAGCTCGTGCTCGTCGGCAGTGGCCCAGGAAGCTACAGCGGAACTCGCGTGGGAATCGCTGCAGCACAGGGAGTCGCGATCGCTTGCGGGTGCCCAGCGGTGGCAGTCCCATCAATCCTCGCGGTGTGTTGCGTAGAAAAAGGAGCACCTTGTTTGGCCATCGGCGATGCTCGACGCGGCAGTTACTGGACCGCGAGGATCACAGAAGCTAGGATGCACTCTGAGCCCGAGCTGACAGATGCAAATGGACTTGAGGCAGTCGTATCGCTTGCCCTTGAGGACGGGTACACGATTTTTTGTTTTGAAAGCGTCGAGCGATTCCCACTACCACCGCAATTGTTGGCCCAAGTGAAATTGGAATTACCCAGCGCCGAGCGACTCTGGCACGCATGGAAAGCGACGCCTGTTGATATCCAGCGCAAATGGCAATCTGAGCCACCGCAGCCGATTTACCTAAAACCACCGCACATCACTCCTGCCAAGCGACCGTGGCTGATTCAGCCGTGACGCTGCCAGACCGTAACCAGCGAAGTAGTCCACTGGAATTTACGCGCAGTTTCTCGGATGAGAAATGGCTCATTCGCCCGCTTTACCAACGAAAACGAAGGCGAAAGAGTCGCCATCAACCACTCGAAAGTCCCAGTCGCTGGCCAATTCTCTGGCGGAGTAAATTCCTCAAGCCAAGTGCAAGGAGTTGCCAAGACAAGTTCACCACTCGGTTTTACCAAGTGAGGAAGCCGAGCCAATAACTTCTCCGGCTCAGTGAGGCGACATAATAGATTTGCCGCGTGGACGCGATCAAACATCCCAATATCATCTGCTAGATTCATCGCGTCACCCTGTAGGAAGGACAACTTGGCACCGTCCGACCCATCGGGCAACTGTGCTGCGAGCCTTGTGACCCTCGTGGCTTCATCATGGCGATCATAAAATAATGTATCACCCCGCCTCATTGCTTCCGCGGCATTGATAAAAGCATGGGAAAAATCGATGCCGACCACCTCCTGACAATTGCGAGCCATTTCAAACGCAGAGCGACCCACCGCACAACCAAGATCTAGACCTCTTTCGGCAGGCGCCTTAGAGAAATACGCGACGGTACGAACTGGAAATTCTAACGAATCTGTCATACCCGCAGGCCAAGAAAAATCATCAGTTAGAATTTCATCACGATTGCCGAAATGAAATAACAAATATTCAGACAGAATTTTATCCGATTCATAAATGTCAGTCATAGGGTGATAGAGTTATAAATCCTGTTAGCTTTAAAGATGCTCGCCAACCTCACTCGCGCGGCGATATCCATCTTGCGCCTCCCTTAGAGAGATGGTGCCACTGTGATCGGTGTCGTAGAACTTGATCACTTGAGGTGCGGTGTAACTGACTTGTTGAGGCTTGCCTTTGAGGCTTTGGATTCCCTCATTGATTTCCTCGGCATCAAGCTCTCCATCCCCATTATCGTCCCAACGGTCAAACTTCTCAAGAAGACCCAGCATCTGGCGCTCGACAGGAGTTTGTGGCGTGACCGGTCCCACGCGATCCGCGCAGGAGGCACATCCAAAGATCAGGAATGCATTGAAAAACTTCATGGTGAATTGACGTTGGCGAAGTGGGGTTAAACCGGCAAGCTTTGTTCCGCAAGATGCAAATTCGTCTCATCGTCGCAGGCAAACCGGCTCTCGCTTATGCGAAGGCAGGCGTGGAAGAATATTTAAAACGCCTGTCGCGAGTCGGTAGCTACGAGATCGTCATGATTAAAGCAGGGACACGTGATGAAGTTTCAGAGCGTTTACTAGAGCGATCTCATGGCTGCTTCAGGATTGCCCTAGATGAGCGAGGCGAGTGCCTGAGCACCCGTAAATTTGCCGAAAAAATTGATTCGTTAGAAATGCGGGGCGATATCAAAACCGTGGCATTTCTGATCGGTGCGGCTGATGGTCACAACGAGCTCCTTCGTACAAAATGCGACTTGGTAATCACGCTTTCACCTTTCACCCTACAGCATGAGTTGGCGCTGCTTGTTCTGTTAGAGCAGCTTTATCGCGTGGCATCGCTGAAAAGTGGATCACCTTATCACCGCGATTGAAAATGCTGAGGAATCTCAGCGGCGATACTGGTTCTGCGGCATCATTCCCAACTGCCCTTGCCCTTGACCCGCAAGCGGACTGTTCCACGGAATCTTGCTGCTATCAGACACAGGACCTAATGGTTTCGGCTCGATTGTTGGGGCACATGAGGTAAATGCCAGACCGCATACAAGAAAAAATAGAAAACAAAAAAGATGTCGCTTCATGCCCGATCGTAAAAAAAGCTCTGCGGCATGCAAGCCTGCAGAGCTTCTTATAAAGGAAAAATGGGAATCAGTTGGCTGCCGGCTCGGCGAGGATCACGCGATCTCCAGGTTGCAAACGCACGCCAGAGGCGAGGCTTTCAAGATTGATCTCCGCGATCGTTTGATTTGGCTCGATCGAAGACGGGCGCACCTCGCCGATCATCTGGCCATCGCGCTCAACCAACAAGCCCGTCTGCGGGGTGAAGCCCGAGTTCGATCCAGCGCCAATGACGAGAAATCCCCAGTCTTGATTGACTGCCGTGACGACCGCCTCCATTGAGTTTTTTGCGATCCGCGAGCTACGTTCGACCATCCTTGTCGAAATCTTTTCGAGTTCACCGCGACTTTCGACGACCGCTTTTTCAGCGCTTGTTCCAAGAACCTCGAGTTCCTCGAGCTTCGCCTGCTTGGCAGTTTTGTCCGCTTCGATCTCTAGGATTTTGTCTGATAAAGTTTCAAGAGTCACACCGCCACCTAGGCTAGCGAGGATGTTGTTCACTTCAGCGAGCGCTTTTTCGAGTTCGGCGAATTCTTCGCTCTGGATTTTCAGTTCCTCTGTCGCTTTCGTTCCCTCGCTGGCGAGGGCGCTTCCCTCAGACTTGAGAGACGCAACTTTTTGCTCGAGCTCCTCGACCTTGGCTTGCGATGCCGCGAGCTTTTCCTTCTCCTTTTTAATGTCCGCATCTGCGGCATCTGAAGTGGCTGTGACAGACCTATTGGTTGCGATGGTTTCGGTCCGCTCTTTCTCAAGAGCCACAAACTTGTTGTGACGGAAGAAAGAAAAAATGGCTGCTGCTGCAACCACCACGATGGCCACGATGTTTAAAATGAGTTTCATGAGATATCTTAAAAGTTAGTGCAGAAAATCCTGAGATCAGTTGCTGACAGTTTTAGCCATTGGTGAGGCGGGTACGACATGGTCCCCGACGGACAACGTCACGTCCGACGCCAAAGATTCGGGGATGATGCTTGCGGATGAGGAGCTGCTCTCGACAGCCGTGACGAGCAACTTGGCGATCGTTTGGTCACCACGAACCACATTGAGCGTCGAGTTAGTGACGACACCTGCATTATTTCCTGAGGCTAGGGTCACAAAGCCCCAATTCGGATAGATCGAACGGATGCGTGTTTTAAGTGACGGAAGCGATTGGCTACTGCTAAAGCTATCCATCTTCGACTTCGCATCAGAAACTTGAACATTGGTAGAATTGGATTGTGCCGTGAGGTTGGCGAGCTTCGCTTCACTTGTGGCGATCGACTGAGTAAGGTCTTCGAGTTCGGTGCTGGTCGTACGCATTTTAGAAGCAAGTTCCTTGAGGTCACCCATTTTTGAAGTTTTCTCCCGGAACTCATCTAACTTCTCCTTGTTTCCAGCAACCTTCGCCGCCGTAGCCGTGTTAGCAGTGTTGGCCTCTTCGTTTGCTCTTTCTTCTGTTGCAGTAGTCGCCGTTAGAGTGTCCGCTTGGGCACTCAACGCAGCGGGCTGGTTAATTAAATCCTCAAGGACACCCTTTACTGCATTAAGACGAGCTTCACTGGTAACGAGTTTATCTTTTTCTACTTGCGTGTTAGCGAAAGCTGTCTCGTAGGCACCTTTATTTTTAAAGGCGACAAAGCCTGATGAGGCGAGAACGATTGCTGTGAGAATTCCGAAGAGTTTTGCCATTTTGGTTTTTGGTGGGTGCTACCGATTGATGTGGGCGGACTCTAGGAAGTCCTAAATGACCTTCGCAACCCCTAATTTCAAAGACTTTCGTTCTCCTACGCGGCTTGACTTTACAAAGCAGTCACCAAAGAGCATCGCTCTCTTCCTCACATGAAGTCCATTTTTCGCGTTTTTTCCTATTTGCGTCACTATCCTGGCTTAGCAATCTCTCAACTTCTCTGCGCAGTGGGGATGACCTTGGCTGTTTTTGTTTTTCCGAACGCGACTGGTTACGTGATCGATAAAATAATTCCAAATCCCGCCCGCCACGCTGAATTTTCCTTCTGGATCTGGGCTGCTTTGTTCGGATTTTTGGCAAAAGACGGTCTGAATGCTCTGAGAATTTTCATCAATAACATCTTCGAACAAAAAGTTATCTTTGATATCCGTTCGGATCTTTACGAAAAAATTCAACGCCTGCCACTG
Organism: Verrucomicrobiota bacterium; assembly: GCA_009885905.1. GTDB lineage: Bacteria > Verrucomicrobiota > Verrucomicrobiia > Verrucomicrobiales > Akkermansiaceae > Luteolibacter. The sequence goes on along the minus strand of VFJU01000376.1, from coordinate 1,460 downwards.
CAATGGTTCGATACGCGCCGCACGGGAGACATAATGACCCGAGTCGTGGAAGATGTCACCAACATGGAACGCGTTCTCATCGACGGCATTGAGCAGGGATTGATCGCCGCGCTGCAGGTGATCGGAATCGGCATCTTTCTTTTCTTTTTAAATCCCACGGTGGCAGCGTGGGCGACCTTGCCCGTGCCATTTCTCATGGTCGGCGCGTGGATCTACTCGACCCAAGGCCGCGACCGCTACCGCAACCAGCGCGATGCCGCTTCCGACCTGAATGCCTTGCTGCACGACAATATTTCCGGCGTACGCCAAATCAAAGCCTATGCAGCTGAAGCCGCCGAACACACGCGGTTCAACGATTTTTCAAATTTATTAAGGATCGCCTCACTACGCATGATGAAATGGTGGGCAATTTATTCACCAGGCATGTCGTTTTTGCGGATGACTGGATATGTGTTAGTACTCGCATTCGGCGGTGGGGCGGTGATGAAAGGCGATCTAACTCTTGGTGATTTTACGAAATTTCTACTTTTTCTATCACTCTTTTACGAACCGATCGACCGATTGAACTCACTGAATCAAATGATTCTATCAGGTCGAGCAGCAGCAGACCGCGTCTTCGATATCCTTGATGCCGAAGAGGAACAAAACTCGACACAGGGTGGCTCATTACCGGCAGTGATTGCTGGCCACGTGCATTTCGAAAAGGTTTCATTTTCCTATCAGGATCAACCGACACTGCACGGCATCACGCTCGATGCACAACCCGGTCAAACCATCGCTCTGGTCGGTTCGACGGGAGCTGGAAAAACCACTGTGCTATCTTTACTAGCGCGCTTTTATGAATCGACCACCGGTCAGATCACTTTGGACGGCATCGATATCAGCACACTTGCTAAACCATCTCTGCGCGACCACCTCGCTTATGTCACGCAGGAGCCATTTCTTTTCAATGGAACCGTGCGTGAGAACCTTCTGCTCGCCAAGCGCGACGCATCCGAAACCGAACTTTGGAAAGCCTTGGAAGCCGCCCACGCCGAGCGCTTCATCCGCTCGCTTCCCAAGCAACTTGACACCAACGTCGGTGAGCGCGGCGTCAAACTTTCTGGCGGCGAAAAACAACGAATCTCAATCGCACGGGCACTGCTCAAAAATGCGCCGATTCTTTTATTGGATGAGGCCACCGCTTCAGTTGATTCTGAAACCGAGCGTCTCATCCAAGACGCGCTCGACCGACTCATGGAAAACCGCACGGCTTTTGTTATCGCACATCGCCTCTCTACGATTCAAAATGCTGATCGTATTTATGTGTTAGAAAAAGGTCAAGTGATCGAAGAAGGGACACACGCTACTCTTCTTGCCCAAGGTGGAAAATACGCTGAACTCTGCCACAAGTCATTCCTCCTTCCCGATTCCGTCACCGCGATGTCTTAAAATGGGAGGACTTGGGGGTTTTTGGTGGC
>VFJU01000468.1 GCA_009885905.1 Verrucomicrobiota bacterium | reverse complement strand
GCATACGACTCTATAATTTTCGGCCACGACACGTTTTGCTCAAGAAGAAATACCCATGCACTCATCCGCCAAGTGATGAAGTAGCTTTCGTATGGCTTGAAAAATGGAAAGCTTTGTAAAATCATATCGACGAATAAAATCGTTAGAGTAATAATCGTCGCTGCAGCAGGCTTAATTTTATAACAGGAAAACATGAAAGCTAGCGATGATAAGGTGATCATGCTCAGACCAATTCCAACGGCTGACATGGTGAGACGTCCTGCACCTTCTGACCATAAAGGATAGGCGGCGAAGACTTTCATTTTAGGCTCCATTACAAACAATCCCCCTTCCCAGCCTACCGCTGCGACGGCCATGGCGTAACCGGATGCGCCAACGAAAAACACGAAAGAAAAGGTATAGAGCGAGACGGCGGTGTATTTCACGAGTAAGAGACGCAGACGACTGATTGGACGAGCAAAAACCATCCGGAGGTTTCCATCCTCGTTTTCTTTGGCGACGATGTCGCCCGCGACGAGAGCGAAATAAATGGATCCAAGGAGAAACATGCTGAGAAGCATGATCGTGAAAGTAATCGTTAAAGAACTGTAATAGGTGCTGAATTCTAATCCATTTCGTTCCAGCATCCCTTGCATGTATTTTTGGCTGCGTTCCAATTTGTAAACAAAGAGGATGACGGCTTCCATGATGATGAAGGCGCCGTATCCCATCCATGTCCTAGGGCGAGCAAAAAGTTTACGGAGTTCACCGCGAAGTTGTTGGAGGAAAAGCATGTCAGTTTGGGCTGGGTGCGCCGTTTAGAATTTCCATGTAAAGATCTTCCAGCGAGCGGCGCACGGGTGAAAAGGCTCGGATACGAATACCTGCTCGGACTAATAATTCTATCAGAACCGCAGGATCAGCAGCGTGAGGCAGGGTGATTCTGCCTGGAGCCAAGACCTCGCCGCCAGCAGCAATGACAAGAGTTGCAGCGGTGTCCCAGGGCTCTAGCAGTACTTCAAAAACGGGAGTTTCGTCTTGAAGACCACTCACGCTACCCTCGAACACGCGTTTGCCCTCGCGCAGGATGGCAACGCGATCGCACATGAGTTCGACTTCGGCTAACAGGTGAGAGTTGAACAGAACCGTCATTCCCCGCTCATCGCGCAAATTCAGAATAAATTCGCGAAACCACTTGATGCCCTCAGGGTCGAGACCATCGGTGGGTTCATCTAGCAGAAGAACTTCGGGCTCGGGTAACAATGCTTGGGCGAGGGCAAGTCGTTGCCGCATTCCATGGCTGTAGGTGCGAACTTTTGAGTGAACTCGCTTAGTGAGACCGACGCGGTCGATAACCTTGCGGGCGGAATTTTCATCAAATCCACCAGAGTAGCTCATGAGAATTTTAAGATTTTCCCAGCCACTGAGGTAATCGTAAAATGCTGGAGATTCGAAGATCGCGCCGACTTTGCGTAGCGCCTTGGTGCGATGGTTGAGCACAGAAATTCCGTCGATGGTGACGTCGCCCAAGTCAGGCATGACCATCCCGAGAATGATACCAAG
>VFJU01000129.1 GCA_009885905.1 Verrucomicrobiota bacterium | reverse complement strand
TCGTGATGATGTTCTCGATCTCCGAGCTATCCTTCGCCTCCTGGATTCCCAGAGTATCGAGCAAAATTCCTTGGTTCGGCAGCGATTCGCACAAGCCTTTCAGCTCTGCTAAGTGCCGGTGTGCCTCGGTAAGTGCCACCCAGATCTCCCGGGTTTCCAGCTTACGGAGATCGGTCAGTGGCAATGGAGGAAGTGTGGACATGGAAAGGAAATTGGCATTTACTTATCACGTTCTTGCCGATCTGCAAAAAGAATCGCAAATTCTTAACGCTTTGCAGGGCCTTTTGTTGGGAAAGCGTGCAGTAATTGGCTTAGCCCATAGGCAAATGGGACTCAAGACGCTATCCGATCACTTCCAAGAACTCGGTGCTGACTTCGGTGAGGAAATCGAGCGCCGCGCCAGTGATGCGAAGCTGATTCTTGAGACGGCGGCAAAACACGGCGTGCCGGTCGAGATGCTGTGGAAACCTGCGGGAAATCCAAGCATTCAGCCCCCGATAGTTCCTTCCAGATGATAGAAAATTGAGAAATCTCATTAGAAATTCCAGAAATTTATCGAATAGCTTGACTCTTCAGCGTATTGAAGCTAGTGGAGTTGGTCCTAGAAAACAAAATCGATAATCCAATGAAACGAAACCTCCCAATTTTCACCTGCGCCATCGTCGCAGCCCTCATCACCTCCGCCTCAGCCACCGTCACGATGGACTGGGTTACGATTGGCAACGCAAACAACGCGGCTGACCCGGCGACGGGCTCACTCTACGGCGCAGTGGATCATGCCTATCGGATTGGTAAATATGAAGTGACTAACGCCCAATACGGCGAGTTCCTAAATGCCAAGGGCCAGTCGAACAGCAACGGGGTCTACAATGCTTCCATGCCGACCTACGGCATCACGCAATCGGGTACCTCCGGCAATTTCAGCTATACCGTGACCAGTGCATTGGCCAATCGCCCAGTGGTTTTTGTTTCGTGGTTTGATGCAGCGCGCTTCGCCAACTGGATGATGAACGGCCAAGGCAATGCCAGCATGGAAACGGGTGCCTATACACTCAACAATGCAACCAGCGGCATCATCACCGCGAACATCGGAGCACAAGTCTACATCCCTAGCGAGAACGAGTGGTATAAGGCCGCGTATTATAATGCAGCGAACACGTCCTACTCGCTCTACCCGAACGGTCAAAACACGATCACCACGGCAGATGCGAATTACGCTAACTCCGTAGGCTCATCCACCAATGTAGGCACCTACAGCAGTGATCCAAGTTCTTATGGAACCAATGACCAAGGAGGCAACGTCTACGAATGGAATGACGCTGTGTCCGGCTCGTCGCGCGGGGTTCGCGGGGGCGCTTGGGGCAGCAGCGGCGGCTTGCGCTCCTCGAGCCGCTACAGCGACGACCCCACGTACGGGTACGGCTACAGCGGGTTCCGTGTCGCCAGTGTCCCTGAACCAACGTCGATCCTCCTTTCGATGCTCGCAGGCGGCATGATGTTGATCCGCCGGAAACGCTGATTTTTCCCTTTGAT
>VFJU01000457.1 GCA_009885905.1 Verrucomicrobiota bacterium | reverse complement strand
TTTGCGCCACTCCTCTACAATGCTGGCAAGGCGCTTGCAGAAGTATCATCCAGCAAACAAACTAACCGAATGTTAGAATTGATTGCTGGGTTTTGCCGTAATGCAAATTTCTCGGTATTTTTCGAGTGGAGCATACTCCTTGTTGCAGGCCTACTTCTCATGCCACTCACGGCAGCATTGCGTGGTGGACGTGCGATAGAAAGCCATACAAATAGCGCTCTCCACTTGCAGGAACGTGCAGTGGAAGGTCAGCGGTTGTTACCGAATCCACATTGGCTGCGGCAGTGGCTCACCGGGTTCTTGATGATGAGTGTCTGTTTTTTACTAATCAACGTCGCACTATTTTTTGCTGGAATCTTCGCTTGGAAAAATCCAAATGAGAGAATCGTGACGCTCGTTTGGCGTGGATTTATCCTAGCGTTTGCATCGGCAACTTTCCAAGAAATCTTGTTTCGTGGAATCGCGATGGGAATATTTCTGAGAGCGATGCGGCCGTCGGCGGCGCTCGGGCTTTCGTCGCTACTTTATGCAACCGTTCATTTTCTCCAAGTGCCACCCGGCTTGTCGGTGGTCGATCCAGATGATGCAGGCGTAGGATTTGAGATGCTTTGGAAAATTGCCGAGCGGTTTGCGGACGGTCGCAGTGTCTTTGGAACGTTCGTCCCACTACTCGCTAGCGGTTTCATCTTCGCGCATGCCCGCTGGCGGACGGCCTCACTCTGGCTACCTATTGGCCTCCATGCAGGTTGGATTTTCAGTAGTAACTTACTCGGTAGCGTGACAATCGTTGCAGGGCGGCAGGGTGTAAATCCTTGGGAAATTTCTGGGATATCGATACGACAAGGAATGGTGATTTTGTTTGGTATCATTCTTGTCGGCTTACTCACTAACTATCTAACAAAATATTCTCATGTTTCGATTGACAGAGACGACTGAGAAACATGGCTGGCGCAAGTGGGCATCGCGAGCGCTGGACTTGCTCTACCCGCCAGTTTGTAACGTGTGCCACGCTGTTCTATCAGACGGTCGCGCACTTTGCGAGTCATGCAATACAGACTTGCCAAGGCTACAACCGCCATTTTGTGAATCTTGTGGCGAGTCATTCCCCGGCCAAATTGACGACACGTTTTCTTGTCCAAATTGTAGCAAACTCAATTTTTCATTCGAGTTCGCCCGACCAGCGATGACGCGAGACGAACGCACATTGGAGATGATTCATCGCTTGAAATATCAGCGTGAAATACATCTCGCTAAAGATCTCGGCCGCCTCGCAGCGGAGTCTTTCAATGACCCACGCTTGGCACCAGCACTTGTTGGCCGCTGGCCATTGGTGCCGGTCCCACTACACACAAGACGCCTCCAACACCGTCATTTCAACCAAGCAGAAGAAATCGCAAAAGTGCTCGCACACCAAACGGGTCTGCCAGTGCTCAACGGTCTGCAGCGCATTCGCTCGACCGAGCATCAAACTGCACTCACCCGTAGGCAACGGTTAGAAAACCTGCGTGGTGCCTTCGCAATCAATAATGCCGGACGTCGCCATATCGGAAAATCATCAACCGGCGCAATCTTGGTGGACGATGTGCTTACCACCGGATCAACCGTCGACGAGTGCTCGAAAGTCCTCCTCCGCGCAGGATTTCAAAAAGTCTTTGTGGTCACGGTGATGCGCGGCTAACGGCCGAAACCGGCTTGATGAAATTCATCGCAATATGACAAACCACAGCCGTCACCACCAGCGCTAACATCGGCAGAAGCCCCGAGCGCAAAGACTCCCCCACCCCCCATGGCCGCAGCGGATGATTCGGAACGACACTGTGAAGCATGCTGAAGCCTTTGAATGCGGCGATCCAACCCGCGTGGAGTCCGATAGAAAACCAAAGCGCACCCGTCCGCAGTCGCGCCCAGGCCAATATCATTCCGATAACGAACAACGTGGCGAAGTCGGTTACAAAAAATGTAGGGTCGGTGAAATGGAGCAAGATTTTTCCTAACAATTTAAACCCCGCAGTGGGTGCAGCTGGATTCGCAATGAATTGCCCCGCCGGTGGCGCTAAAAAATGCACAAATGCGAATACGAACGACGTGGCGATGCAAGCGGTAACGGGCCTAGTATACCTCAACCAAAACCCAAGCAAGAGCCCGCGAAAAATCCATTCTTCTAACAAGGACACTACGACCGCAGGCATCAGAATTCGACTTAGCAAATTGATAAAATTCGCGTGTTTTGACTGGATGGCATATGCCCCAAGAACCTCGAGAATCATTCCGAGTCCTAGCAATATTCCACCAGCAATCACACATCCTAACGCGACTTGACTCGCCACCGCAGTCCACGTCAACGAACGCTTTATTTCTAATAATGGTTCGTTGCTCCGCCGGATCACACGGATTCTAGCAAATAAGAATGGTAATAATATTAAAACCGAAACCAACAGTGAGCGACTGAAATAACGCTCAAGCTTCGAACGCCCACAAGCTTTCCCTAACCATTCCTGGAACGCTGAAAGATCGTGAGCCGCTACATAGTGCGCGTATGACTTTCCGAATTGGAAAGCCCATGGTGCCGCGGCCGAGGCAAGCAACAATGCCATAAGAATGAAGACGCCTGCAGCCCCAGCTTCTGACTGAAAAAAACGCTTCAATGAATAATTTGTTAGATTTGATCCATAGTTTGCCAAGCGGTAGCAAAATCAGGCCATTTTAAAGCGCCCCTAACGTGGTCTTAATTGCCTCAAAATTAGGCATCTCGCTTGGTACTTCTAAGACCTCGGCGTATCGCACGATGCCGGCCTTATCCAGCACGAAGGCGGAGCGCTTCGGCACGCCACCCATGGTGAGATTAATGGCCGGTAAAAATTGCTCATAGGCGACCCCATACGCTTCGGTAACCTTGTGCTCGTAGTCACTCAGCAGCGTGAGGGTGATTCCCTCTTTCTGTGCCCACGCTTCCTGCGCAAATGGATTGTCACCAGAAATTCCAAGGACTTTGGCGTCGAGGGCATCGTACTCAGCAATCTCCGCAGAGACCGAGCAAAACTCTTTGGTGCAGCCGCCCGTGAAGGCCATCGGAACAAAGAGTAAAACAATGTTGGATTTACCAACCCATTCGCTTAAGGTGACCAACTCTGGGCCGTTTGCAGTTTTACTGACGAGGGTGAAATCTGGAGCTTTGTCGCCGACTTTGATGGACATGATGATTTGATAGTGGTTTGAAGTGCTGGCGCATCATAGAACCGACTTCTCGAATATGTCATACGAATTTTCAAAATTTGGTCAGCACCTTGGATCGGGCAGCGGCATCGGCGATTTGATGGACGATCTTGGACACGCTCTCGCCAGCGGCAGTCCGACTCTAAAAATGCTTGGTGGCGGACAACCCGCACACATTCCAGCGATCACAGCTGTCTGGCGACGGCGGCTTGAAGAATTGCTCGAGGAACCCGGTGGACTCGAGCGTGCGCTCACCATTTACGATCCGCCTCGTGGCAATCCAGTATTTTTACAAGCCATCGCGACGCTCTTTTGCCAGAACTTTGGCTGGGACTTGGGGCCCGAAAATATCGCTGTCACCAGCGGTGGGCAAACGGCATTTTATTTTCTCTTCAACCTCCTCGCCGGCGAAATGGCCGACGGCAGTAACCGGAAAATACTGCTGCCCCTTGTCCCTGAATATATTGGCTATGCCAACCAAGGCACTAACGGAAATTTGTTTCGTGCAATTCCTCCACTCATCGAAAAAACCGCACCGCACGAATTCAAATACCATGTCGACTTTGATCAACTTGAAGTTACCCCCGACATCGCAGCCATCTGCGCGTCCCGCCCCACCAACCCCACTGGCAATGTCCTCACCGACGAAGAGGTCGCCAGACTTTCCGCCATCGCCAAACAAAACGGCATCCCATTCATCATCGATAACGCATATGGCGTACCTTTTCCTGGTATCCAATTTGCAGACGCCACGCCCTACTGGGACACCCATGTCATTCTCACGCTCAGCCTCTCGAAACTCGGACTGCCAGGCACCCGCACCGGCATCGTGATCGGGCCCCCGGAGATCATCCGCGCGCTTGGCTCGATGAGCGCCATCGCTGGTCTATCAAATCCTAACATCGGTCAGCAAATCACTCTTCCTCTGATCCAGTCTGGAGAAATTCTCAGGCTAAGCCGAGACGTCATTAGGCCGTTCTATCAGGATAAATGCAAGCTCGCCCGCCAAGCGGCGATGGATGCCTTTGGCGATGACGTCGAGTGGTTTATGCATCGTAGCGAGGGCGCTTTGTTTCTATGGTTCTGGTTCCCTGGCCTGCCGATTACCTCGCAAGAACTCTATGAACGCCTAAAAAAGCGCGAAGTCCTCGTGATTCCGGGCCAACACTTTTTCTACGGTCACAGCGATGCTGCTTGGCAACACCAACACGAATGCATACGCGTTTCCTACGCAATGGATGAATCCATCGTCCGATCTGGCCTCGCGATCATCGCCGAGGAAGTGCGCCGCGCGTGGTCTCAGGATAGGGCAAACCAAGTTTAAGGGTAGGCACGCTGATAATGCAGGGTGAACTGCGAACTTTCTGTAGTTAAAAGTTCTTAAAATCGTCGCGTATGAGCTTCAATATAAACTTGATGAGTCATCTGCCACCAAATCTCTCGTGAGTTACAAAATGGACTCAGTACAGCCTTTCAGTGAATCTAACTTCAAAGCAACCTTGCCCGTAACATTTCAGTAACTTGCTTTGGGTTCGGTTTTGTGGTAGCGACCTTCATAACTTGGCCGGTTAGAAAATTGAGTAGCTTCTCGTTACCAGCCTTGACCGCATCGACTTCCGTTGGATGGTTGGCGATGACTTGATCCACTAGACCTTCCAGTTCACCGGCTTCGGCGGGCTTGAATCCAAGGCTATCGGCGATAGAGGCGGGATTATTTTCCGGGCTATCGAAAAGCGCGGCGAAGACTTCCTTGGCTTGATTCGCTGCCAGCGCACCACTTTCAACCAGAATGAGCAAGGCACGGAGTTTTTCTGGAGTCACAGGGCATTCAGCGATGCCAAGCGAGCGTTCATTGAGAGTTCCTAGCAGGTTATTGATGATGAAGTTGGCAACTTTCTTACCGGGAATCGCTGGGTCGGTGACCGCCTCGAAATATCCCGCCAAGTGCTTGTCCGATGAAAGCACCGAGGCATCATATGATGTGACTCCGAGATCGCGCTCAAAGCGTTTGGAAATTTCGTGCGGTAATTCAGGTACAAGCGGACGGACTTTTTCTAACAATGGCGCGGTTTCGATGGGTAAAAGATCAGGGCACGAGAAGTAGCGATAATCGTGCGCATCCTCTTTGGTTCTCATCAACTGAGTTTCACCTCGATCGTCATCCCAGCGGCGAGTTGACTGAATTTGAGGAATACCACGGTCGAGTTCTTCGCTCTGGCGCTGGATTTCAAAATGAATCGCCCGGCGGATCGCAGAAATCGAGTTGAGGTTTTTCAATTCCACTTTTTGGCCCAGCGGTTCATCTGGTTTCTGTCTTAACGAGATATTAACATCGCAACGGAGTTGACCTTTTTCCATGTCCGCATCCGATACGCCACCCTGCTGGAGGATCATTTGCAGAGAGCGCACATAGGCGAAAGCTTCCTCGCCAGATTCAAGGTCTGGCTCCGTAACAATCTCCATCAACGGTGTGCCGGCGCGATTGAAGTCGATGAGCGACGAATTTCCGAGATGCGTTGATTTTGCGACGTCCTCTTCAAGATGGATACGGTTGAGCCGGACAATTTTGTTAGGCTTGACGATATTTTTTCGGACGTCTGTCGGGTAGCAGTGATCGTAAAGCGGGACGCCACCACCGATGCAGAGAGGCAGATCCATCTGGGTGGTCTGATAGTTTTTCGGCATGTCCGGGTAGAAATAGTTTTTCCGGTCCCACTTGGAAATTTCCGGTGATCCACAACCGAGCATGAGGCCGGTGAGCAGAGTTTTCTCAATTGCCTCACGGTTCAGCACAGGCAGGGCGCCTGGCAGTCCGAGGCATACGGGACAGGTGTTAGTGTTTGCGGTATCGCCGAAAGAAGTGCGGCATGCGCAGAACATTTTGGTGTTCGCTTTCACTTGGCAGTGGACTTCGAGGCCGATGGTGACGAGGTAGGACATTTTTTTAAATAACAGCTGCAACCGAAATGGCTTTAGAGATTGAGATCGTGAAGAAGTTTTTGGATTTTGGGATCAGCGAGTGCTTTGGTGAGAAGCGGATGACGCAGGAGTGTGTCGAATTTACCCTCACGAGCAAGTTTTTGGAGCACAGGCTCATCCACAATGATTGCTCGAGGAATTGGTTCACCAGTTCGTGGATTCATGATCGGCTGCAATGGCGTTGCCGATTGGGCCGAGATTAACTTCGCGAGATTCATGCGGGATGGTTCGGCAAGGGGGGCAAGAATCTTCAGCCACTTCTCAGGGAGGGATGCCTCAAGCGACGACTTCAACCGTTGGCTGAAACTTAGCTCAACATTTTTTCCTGCCTCCATCGATACACCATTCTGTTCACGGACGTCGGCCACAGCGGCGGAATGATAGACCAGCATGCCACCGATTAGGCAGATCAATGAAGCTGGAATAATGGCAAACACTAGCCGAAATCCAAGACTCATCACCGAGCGAGGCATGCGCTCACCTGAGGAGTTTCGAAACGGTCTTGCGAAAAAATTTGCAACCATTCGGATACATAAAAATGCAAAAAGAAAAACCACTATGGGTAGTCCGTTAGTAATCCAACCCATTGACTTACCTGTCAATTCTATCGAAAGCGCTGGGGCCATTTGCCACACTTGAAATCCGATCCAAGCACTGAGTCCGAGCGCCAAAGATCCGATGAATACACGCGCCACACCTCGCACAAATACGTATCCTACGCATACGAAAAAAATAATAAGTACCGCCGTGCCAAGGCTGATTTGTGGAATAGAGGCGAGAGACACTTGAGGTAAATACTAAATCTCTAGATCTGAAATGATGCCAAATCAGCGGTTTGATGCCTGCCTTAGCAAGTGGTCTGTTAGCACTAGCGTAGCCATCGCCTCGACGATGGGCACCGCGCGCGGAAGCACGCAGGCATCATGTCGCCCTCGGCCTTGGAGCTCGGTGTTTTCACCGGTCGTAGTGACGGTATCCTGCTTGCTCATGATGGTGGCAGTTGGCTTGAAAGCTACGCGGAAGACGATAGTTTCTCCATTAGAAATACCACCTTGAATACCGCCAGAGCGATTTGTCACGGTACGGACTTTACCGTCGACCATACGGAATGCATCGTTATGTTCGATTCCTGTTAGCAGTGTACCTGCAAATCCAGAGCCGATTTCAAAACCCTTCGTCGCGGGTAACGATAACATCGCCTTGGCTAAGTCTGCCTCTAACTTATCGAAGATCGGCTCGCCCAAGCCGGGTGGACAATTCCGAATGACGCATTCGATCACTCCACCTACAGAGTTCCCGTCTGCGCGGATCGCCTTAATGCGCTCTATCATGGTTTCAACCATTGCTGGGTCACCTGTGCGAACCATGTTAGATTCGATGGTTTGAGCGTCTACCTTCTCGGGATCGACCTCGGCGTTTATATCTTGGATAGACTTGACCCACGCGAGGATTTCGATGCCTGGGTGAAGGGTGTCCAACACTTGGCGAGCGACGGCTGCCGCGGCGACGCGACCTATCGTTTCGCGAGCGGATGCTCGCCCTCCACCAGATCCCGAGCGGATACCGTATTTAGCATCGTAGGTGAAGTCAGCGTGGCTAGGACGGTATTTCTGGGCCATTTCGTCATAAGCGCCTGGGCGTTGGTCAGTGTTGCGAACCAGAATGGCAATGGGGCATCCAAGCGTGACGCCGTCTTGCAGTCCGGAGAGAATTTCTGCGGTGTCCGCCTCCTTGCGCGGTGTAACAATCTCGGATTGTCCGGGTCGGCGACGGTCGAGCTCATGCTGGATTTGTTCGACAGAAACCGGGATACGCGGCGGGCATCCATCGATCACCACACCAACACCGCCACCGTGCGACTCGCCGAATGTGTGAATACGAAAAACGTGGCCGAAGGTGGATGACATGTGTGGAGGGTAAATGCACAGCGGCGCGGAGCAAGCGGGAAGGGTGACTGAGTGATTTTGATTTCTGAATTCGCGTATTTAGTTTTATGACAAATCCATGAAATTAAGATTTCCTGAGCGAATCATCGAGTTCCCTAGGCGGCCATTGGTGATGGGGATCGTGAATGTGAATGATGATTCGTTCTCCGGCGATGGAACCTTGGATTTTCGCCAAGCCATCGCCCAAGCGCGGCGTCAGGTGGCGTCCGGTGCGGACGTCATCGACGTTGGGGCCGAAAGTGCGCGTACCAACCGTTCTGCGGTCACGGCAAATGAAGAAATACGACGATTTATAGGGTTTTTAGATCACTGGAAGGAGGCGTGGCAGGGGCTTGAACCACTCGATGAAGAACAAATATGGCCACCCGTTCTTTCTGCAAACACATGGCGGCCAGAAGTGGTCGAGCGTATTTTGCGGGTGGGAAAAGTCGAATGGCTCAACGACATTGGTGCCTTGCCGAATTCAGAAAATGCACACCTGTGCGCCGCGCACGGCACCGCCTTGCTGATCATGCATAGCGTGGGCGTACCGAAAATTCCCCATTTCCATCAGCAGTGGGGCGATATCATGTCCGAAATCGAAAATTTTTTCGCCGAAAAAATTGAACTCGCACTAGCAGCAGGTGTCTCAGCGGACGCGATCATCCTCGACCCTGGAATCGACTTTGCCAAACAACGTGAAGACAATCTAACCATCTATAAAGAACTCAGGCAGCTTCAGAAATTCGATAGACCCGTGCTCGTGCCCGTCTCACGCAAGACCGTCATCGGAGAGGTACTAGACTTGCCCGACCCAGTGGATCGCGATGCAGGGACCATCGCCTGCATTAGCGCAGCCATGGCACGTGGAGCTGGTCAGATTTTTCGCGTTCATCACGTCGCCGCAGCATGGCAAGCGGTGAAAACGTTGGATACAATTTCTCGCGGCCAGTGAGCGCACATCTTGATGCTATTTTTTAAGCCGGATCGCCGTAGACCGACCGTGCGCATCAAGGCCCTCAATTCGAGCAAACTCTTCGACAACAGCGAGCGACTTTCTAACGGATAACTTGTCTAGTTTAACGATGCTTGTCCGTCGCTGAAATTGATCTGCGCGGATGCCAGAAAATGAGCGACCCGATCCACCCGTAGGAAGCGTGTGACTTGGTCCTGCTAGAAAATCACCCACCGCAACAGGTGAATAATTCCCGAGATAAATCGCACCCGCCGTTCGGATTTTCGGCAGCCAATAATTTTCATCTGCCGTGATTAAGGAGACGTGCTCTGCCGAGAATGTGTTAGCGATTTCCACCGCTTGGGCGAACGACTTGACGTGTAGAAAAAACGCCCCACGCTTAAGCACTTCACGAATAATTTTCGTGCGTGAAAGCGCCGGGATTTGTCTCTCGATGGCTTTAGTAACCTTGCCGAGAAGGGCTTTAGAATCGGTAATAAAACCCACCACGCTGTCGCCGCCGTGCTCGGCCTGCGCGAGGATATCCGCTGCGATGTAGTCGGCATTTCCAGTCTTGTCTGCTAGAATAAGAACCTCGCTAGGCCCTGGCAAGAGGTCGATGGAAACTGAGCCAACGAGTTGTCTCTTGGCCTCTACCACAAAGCAGTTACCCGGTCCAAAAATGCGATCCACGGGGCGAATCGAACGGGTACCAAGTGCCAGTGCGGCAATCGCTTGAGCACCTCCGATCTTGATCGCTTCCGTCACCCCTGCGGCTTTGAGCGCATACAACAAAGCAGGATTCACCGAGCCATCCGGACCGCAAGGAGTCGCTGCGAGAATCTGCGGCACACCCGCAGCTTGAGCAAATCCCGCAGTCATCAAAGCCGTAGAAACTAACGGCGCCTTACCCCCCGGAACATAGACGCCCACCCGCTCGAATGGCGTAAAACGTTCGCCAACCATCGCACCCTCGGCATTTTTCGCTGACCAGTCTTTGCGCAAACTCCGCTTCGCAAAACTATGGATATTTTTTAACGTGCGAGATACGGCCATCTTCGTGGTAGCTGTCACGGCCTTTTCCGCAGCACTAAATTCTGCCTCACTAACAAATAGAGTTTTCGTAGTCAACTTCGCACCATCAAACCGCTTGGTGAAAGTGATCAATGCCTCGTCGCCCTTGGTTGCGACCTCGGCGATGATTTGGCTCACCAAATCGCGCACACCAGGTTCCGGTAAAGCACGACGACTGAGGCGGCGGACAAATGGTATGAATGCGGGATCTTGGTAACTTAGAATCTTCATGCGCGGTGGAAGTGGTAGAACATGAACGCGAAATCGTCTTTCGCCAAGTCTCATCCTGCGTGAGTTAGGCGATCAATTTTCACGGGCCTTACGCACGATGTGCCTCTGCCATGGGAATTGACCCTCAACTTCGAGTTCTAAAGAAATACTCAAGAAGGTCCGAATCAGAACGATCAGGCCAAGAATCAAAACATTATCCAGCGTCGGCGAAACCACCACCGTTCGGATGATGTCTCCCGCGACCAAGAACTCGAGACTCAGCAGAATCGCCCGACCGATGTTCTGGCGAAAAAATCGATAGGGACTATTCCCATCTCCGCAATGCCCGCGTAAGAAACGATAAGTCGCAATACACGCTCCCACTAGGATGATTATTACACCGAGACCGTCGATCATCGTGCCGGCCAATTCCATCACATCGCGAAATTCATTCATCATCGGAAAATTGAATATTATTGCCGAAAGCACCAGCATTGATTCGCGAGAGGGCTGCCGACTTGATCTGAATTCCCCCACCCTGCTTGATAGGTACGATTGATGAAATCGATTGCCCGAGTTGATTTCGCCGGACATTCTTCTGTCCCCACTATGTTTCCACGCCCGCCGAAGAAGTTTGTCCCAACGCCTTTCGAGTATCATCAAGAAATTGAGATCGCCATTGATTCCCTAACCAATCTTGGCTCGGGTGTTGGCAGGATCGATGGTTGGGTAGTCTTTGTGCCATTTTCACTTCCGGGAGAAACTGTCAAAGCCCGCATCTTTCGTAATGACAAGAACTGCTCACATGCGGATCTAGTGGAAGTTCTAACAAAATCGCCTGACCGTATCACACCCGCTTGCCCACTTTTCGGCGAGTGCGGCGGTTGCCAATATCAACACCTTTCCTACGATAAACAACTCGCATGGAAAACTCGCCAAGTCGGCGAACTCATGAAGTACATGGCTGCGATCACATTCCCCGTGAATGATTGCCTATCTTCTAACCAAACATGGAACTATCGTTCGAAAATCACTCCACATTTTGAAAAGGCTAAGGACGGGGACCTCGGACCGATCGGCTTTCTCGCCTTTGGTCGGCGCTCGATGCTCATCGATGTCCCACAGTGCCCAATCGCTATGGAGACGATCAATCGCGAGTTACCCGCCATTCGAGACGGCCTACGCGCTCGTTCTAACATCTTTAAGCGAGGAGCAACCGTTCTTCTGCGTGCCACGGAAGACCGTGTCGAGACTGACTTCAGGGCCGTTGCCACCGAGTACGTCGGCGATTTAAAATTCCAGTTTCTCGCTGGGGATTTTTTCCAAAATAACCCCTTCATTCTGCCGGCATTTACCGAGTATGTCGCAAAGCAAGCCGCGGCGGGTGGCGCGAAATTCCTTGTGGATGCCTACTGCGGTTCTGGATTGTTTTCTCTAACACTCGCAAAAAGATTCGAGCAAGTCGCTGGTGTGGAGGTCTCGGAAACCTCCTGTGAGTGGGCTCGTAAAAATGCCGCCGCCAACCAGATCACCAACTCCAAGTTTCTCACCGCATCGGCTGAAGCTATCTTTGCCGAAATCAATTTCTTAGCTGCCGAGACCTCAGTCGTCATCGACCCTCCACGCAAGGGCTGCACTCCCGAGTTCATCGATCAACTTTTAAAATTCTCTCCTTCCCGAGTCGTATACGTCTCCTGTGACCCTGCCACTCAAGTCCGTGATCTCAAACAGCTTACCGAAGGAGGCTATCTATTAGCCGACGTTCAACCCTTCGACCTTTTTCCCCACACCCGCCACCTCGAGTGCGTGATGACACTCGTGAAAGCGTAATCCCAAGGACCCGTTCCGAGGCGCGGGTTACTACCAACGCAGAGTTCCTCTGCGAAACGAGAAATAAGTCTGTTAAAAACCTGACTTGTTTCCAGGTTAGTGCGTTTCAAAATACCCTTGCGCAATGGGGATTGCCGTAGAGCTTGAATCATGATTTACAGTCCCTCCCGCTCCGCCGCGCTCACCCAACTGGATGATTTCATCAGCGTGGCCGGGCTCTATGCACGCGACCGGAATCACGTAAATCCCAACCACCCATCAGTTTCCCGTCTCGCACCCGCCATACGCCATCGCTTGATCACCGAGGACGAGGTCGTTGCTGCTGTATTGCGCGTGCATCCTTTCGGTCGAGTGGAAAAATTTATTCAAGAAGTTTACTGGAGGCGTTACTGGAAATCGTGGCTGGCATTGCGTCCTGGAGTTTGGAGAGACCTACTCAAAAATCTAACTGATATTAAAGCGGATCCAATGATACAGCGAATCGAGAACTCTCAGTCAGGAAACTCAGTGATCGATCACTTCGCCAATGAGTTGGCAACCACAGGATATCTCCACAACCATGCTCGCATGTGGTTTGCAGCTTGGTGGGTGCATGAAGCTCGCTTGCCATGGCAGAGTGGCGCAGCCTTCTTTTTTCGACACTTACTCGATGGAGATCCCGCATCTAACACTCTCTCATGGCGCTGGGTAGCGGGCTTGCAAACACCCGGAAAAACCTATCTCGCTCGACGAAGTAACCTTGAGAAATATTTAGCTCCCGAACTACTAGACATACTTAGTGAAGGCCTTGCAACTTTTGAAAATCCACGTGCGCTTCAGCCGGAGATCATTTCCAAATCACCAATGCCTCTCCAAAATTGGCCACTTGAGAGCCTGACTTCATCTCGGGCGACTGGGCTCTGGATTCATGAAGAGGATCTCTCGGTGGAGTCTTCCCCGCTTGGGATTCAATCATTTTCCGCAATCAT
>VFJU01000503.1 GCA_009885905.1 Verrucomicrobiota bacterium | reverse complement strand
GATCACTTCGCCAATGAGTTGGTGACCACGGGATATCTCCACAACCATGCTCGTATGTGGTTTGCAGCTTGGTGGGTGCATGAAGCTCGCTTGCCATGGCAGAGTGGCGCAGCCTTCTTTTTCCGACACTTACTCGATGGAGATCCAGCATCTAACACTCTCTCATGGCGCTGGGTAGCGGGCTTGCAAACACCCGGAAAAACCTATCTCGCTCGACGAAGCAACCTTGAGAAATATTTAGCTCCCGAACTACTAGACATACTTAGTGAAGGCCTTGCAACTTTTGAAAATCCACGTGCGCTTCAGCCGGAGATCATTTCCAAACCATCTATGCTCCTCCAAAATTCGCCACTTGAGAGCCTGACTTCATCTCGGGCGACTGGGCTCTGGATTCATGAAGAGGATCTCTCGGTGGAGTCTTCCCCGCTTGGGATTCAATCATTTTCCGCAATCATCGCCACGGGTGACGCTGAGACTTGGGAGCACCACCAATTTCCAAGCTCTAAACGGCAATGGATCACTGATGCTCTTCATGATGCCATCACTCGCGCCGAGCGGCATTGGAAATCTAACGTTTTAATAGAAACTCAAAAATCTAATATTGAAAATCTTGTTCAATGGGCAAAAGTAAATCAACTCGATCAAGTCGCTGCTATCCGCCCAGAGATTGGTCCACTGCATGACTCCCTACCGCCGCTCTACACGGCCCTTTCCCAAGTTGGTACTCGCCTCGTATTAGTCGACCGACCCGAGGACCTCAGGATTCGCCCATTTGCTACTGGAGGATTTTTTCAATTCTGGGAGCGAATCCGCAAGTCCTTTATCGCCACCCCGACCGAGAAGGATTCCACTACCCATGACCAACTCACATTAGAATTCCCACGATGAATGGTGTTAAAAAACAGAATCTACCATCGAAGATCTGCCTCCATTGTGGACGGTCCTTTGCGTGGCGTAAAAAATGGACAAGAGATTGGGAACATATTCGCTTCTGCAGCAACGCATGCCGTAAGGGCAAAACCCCGATCGGGGGATGACTGGTTCCAGGGGGGGATCATGTGGCCCATGATGAGGTTCACCTTGAATCCTGTGAGGTAATCGACACATCGGAGGCGGTGATGGCTTTTAGTTGCCTTTGCTCTTTCAAGTTCCAAGGGGACCTCAATTGAAATTCAATTTACGACTCAATCTCATGGCAGCATAGTTTTTTTGTAAAAGCATCTAGCAGATATTGAATTAGACTTCAGACGATTGACCGTCGCTTGATCTTAAAAAATGTTAGGCTTTAGCTTAGCACTAGGGAGTCACAAGTATCGCTTCAAACTTTAGCCGATGTCTTTTTTCAAATCACGCGCGGCGTAGAGGATCCCGGCCGCTTGACTGGCCGCCCCTCGCAGTTTTCGCGACCCATTCTTGCGTTTCGCTCCGAAGCGGTCGCGGCTCTCGTTGAACAATCGCTCGAGAAAGGCGCGACTCCCAATCGCCACCCCATCGCTAAAATATCGG
>VFJU01000517.1 GCA_009885905.1 Verrucomicrobiota bacterium | reverse complement strand
GGTCGGTTTCAACTCAGAGGACCAACGATAGCGCTGACCGCTTGAACCTGCCACTTGAATCCAAGCAGCATCATTGTGATTTCCAAATGAGTTACAAACGATGGTGCTATGGCATCTATCATAACAAGTATCACTACATGGGCGATGCCGATTGCATGAATGCGGCATTTCTAATGGATGTGGCGGCCTACTTTATTGGTCCGGTGCGCTTGGTTTATGAGAACACGGTCGAAGAATTTTTCTTGATGCCTTAAAACGGTCCCGCTGGGAAAGTCTTCGCTGAATTTATGGCTTTTTATAACCGCCGTCTCGTTGGGATCGCTACCAAATTGCGTCAGTGCGGTCGTTATGGCGAAAACAATCTCCATCGCCGCTACTTTGTGAAAAAACCCTTTGAAAAATGAGCCCCAAGCCTGCGGCCCCTCGTGCAAGGCATCGGTTCTTGGTTACGCTTAGAACTCCGTGGACTTTTTCTTCTACGGATTCAGGACAGGCCAAAACCACTGGATTAATCTTTCGAACGACTTGTCACTGCAAGCAGGGACGTGAAATTAACCCCCTTCGCTGCGAATTTCATAAAATATGCATTCTCAAGTACACTCAAGGGGTGTATTTCTAAAATTTATTAAGATTTGACGGTTTTTTGAGTCAGGATATCTCAAAAATTAGCGGTCTCACTAAGATTTTAATGGAGATTTATTCTGAGTAATACTGAAATTAATTTCTTAACTCGTTGATTTTTAGCTAATTAAAAAAATATTTAAAATGTCTCAAATTGTTCTTGTGGTCGAAGTGTACTTCGGTGTACTTTCCGGCACTGACACATCCGTCAGGTCAAACAGTGAGCACCACACCAATCAGCTACATGGGCTACACGCCCTACAAGATGGACCCGAAGTATCGGGTTTCCATCCCGACTGCGTGGCGCCCAGCGGCGGGTGAGGTTTTATTCCTTTTGTCGTCCAAGACGCACGGCATGCCGGTCATCAAGGTCTTGAGTGAAAAGGCTTACCAAGAGCGCCGTGACATTGTGAAGAACAGCGAACTGACTCCGGCGAAGAAGACCGCGAAGCTGGGCCAACTCTCCATGCTCTGCCGCGTGGCAAGCGTGAATGACCAAGGCAAATTGTTAGTTCCTAAAGATCTTAGTGAAGCAGCAGGAATCGCTTCGGAATCGGAAGTGGTGCTCGCAGGACGCGATCTTCATTTTGAAGTCTGGAGCAAGGAGAACCATCTCCAAGTGCTCGAAATTGAGATGCCCTCCGATGAGGAGGACGATCTTGGCATCCTTTAATTTTTTCATTCTCACCCACCACACACCCGACAGCAGCAATGTTGTTCATCCAACCCATCCTGACACTCGAGGCGGTCCGCAAACAAGCGGCCTTGGTCGCTTTCGCCCGAGTGTTAGGATGGGGAATCCTTTCAGACGAATCCGCTGGCTCGGGACAGCACGCGGAATTGTCGAACCAAGCAGACGTCCGCACCGCTCCTGGCTGGTTGTCGGTGCGGCGTCTGGTGAATTTCTTGAATGCGTGCACGAAGTCTCTCGGGACAGAACTTGGTGCACACTTTGAATCGATGGTTCGCACTGCTCCTGGCTGGTTGTCAGTGCGAACCTCGCAAATTTCTCTCTCGGGTTGTGGCACTGCTCTAATAGGAGACGTGAAGAATTTCGTTAGATTTCCAACACGGCCTTTGAATCAATTCTCTCAGTCTGCTGGCACAGAAGACTACCATCTACCGGTTTTTCCTGTGGAAATATCCAATTGGATGGCCGCTGGGTCGGATCAATTCATTATCGACGGAACTTTAGGTGGCGGTGGTCACAGCGAAATTTTTCTCAAAGCAGGCGCCCGTGTGCTGGGCGTGGATCGTGATCCAGAGGCGCTAGCACATGCTCGTGTCCGCTTGGCTGAGTACGGCGAAAGGTTTTCCACATGGGAAGGTAACTTTGCAAATCTTGAGCAGGTTCCGGAAATGTTAGCGGTCGGTCGGGCCGATGGTTTGTTGATGGATCTGGGAGTTTCATCAAGGCAACTTGACTCCGCGCCACGTGGATTTTCGTTCATGCGGGAAGGTCCGCTCGATATGCGGATGGGGCCCTCCAGCCCACAGACCGCAGCGGATATCGTGAACCACTGGTCTGAGGCAGACCTTGTTCGCATTTTATTTGAACTCGGCGAGGAATCGAATGCACGCCGCATCGCCGCTGCAATTCTGAAACACCGCGAAGTTAAGCCGTTTATCACGACATTGGATTTGGCTAACTGCATCGAAAAGGCGATTGGTCGCTACGGTCGGACCCATCCAGCGACCAAGACATTTCAGGCAGTTCGGATGGCGGTGAATCAAGAACTTGAGTCACTTGCCACCGCATTAGCAGCCGCCCCTGCCGCTCTAAAACCGGGGGGTCGCCTATTAATTATCACCTTCCACAGCCTTGAAGACCGGATGGTGAAACGATTTTTAAAACACCGATCCACGCCGTTTCTTGATGAACCGGGGTGGCCCGAACCCCGGCCGAATCCGGACTATCAGTTTCGTTTGCTGGCCCGCAAAGCCATCATGCCAACCGCTGAAGAAATCACTCTGAACCCGCGAGCCCGCAGTGCAAAACTGCGGGTTGCACAGCTTTTAGACCTAAAGCCATGAACCGCCGCCGTCAAGAATCCCGCACGCACTTTTCGTTCTTTCTATCACTTATTATTGGCGCTGCCATTCTTGCAGGAGGGGGAGTCTTGCACGCTTTCTATAAAAACCGCCAAGTAGAAATCTCGCGTGAAATCGATGCAATTGATCGTCGCGTTGAGCAACGTCGACTCGACATTCGCACGACAGAAATGCGTATGGATCAGCTACTCAACCGATTTGTAATTCGAAAACAAATTGAGGCGAATGGATCAATGCTACGCCCAATTCCGGTTGGGGTTATTGAGGAGATCGACGGTGTCACTGACAGCCGCCAAAGCGTTGCCTCCACTGTCCTTAAGCTGTGAATTCTGCCTTTCAAACTCGGTGCTTTATTCTTTGCGGAGTCCTCGTGACCTTACTAAGCGTGCTTTCATGGAGATTGGTTAAGATTCAGTTAGTCGATCGGCAACGCTACGCGGAAAGTTCTCACAAGGC
>VFJU01000280.1 GCA_009885905.1 Verrucomicrobiota bacterium | reverse complement strand
AGAACCAGCGCCGTTTCACCAAGACCATGGTGCTCGTTATCCCAATGGTGATGCTGGTGATATTCGTCCTGCTTTACTTCGTCTATCACAGTGCACTGGAAGCAGCACATGTCATGCTTGCTGTGCCCTTCGCTCTTAGCGGCGGAGTGCTTTTACAAAAAATGTTAGGCTATAACTTTAATGGTGCGGTCTGGGTCGGCTACATCGCCCTCTTCGGTACCGCCGTACAAACCGGCGTGGTCATGGTCGTCTATCTGGAGGAGACCGTGAAAACTCGCCTCGCCGAAAAAGGTGCGGCCTTCACCTACGAAGACCTAGTTCAAGCCGTGAAAGACGGCGCCCGCCTCCGCTTACGGCCCAAAGTAATGACCGTGGCCACCATCGTTGCCAGCTTGCTGCCCATCATGTGGAGCCACCGGCAGGGCACGGAAATCATGAAACCTTTGGCCACCCCGGTCATCGGCGGGATGATCTCCAGCCTGCTCCACATCCTCATCGTCACTCCAGTCATCTTTCTCTGGCTGCGTGGTCGCGAGTTTAGGAATGGTACTCTTCTTGAATCTCTCTCAAGCCTAACAAAAAAATAAAAACCCATTTAGACTAGTGCGTCGCAGAAAGAAAATCGACCGCACGAATTTCTGACCAGTACCTGCCTTGATTGTCTCGACTTGGAAATCCAACGTGACCGCCCGCATTCGGTGATTCAAATTGGAAGCTCCCATTGCTATTGGCTTCATCCCATGGGTAGCAGTTAGGACCTAGAAACGGATCGTTTTGGGCACTTATCAAAAGTGTGGGTAAATTAATTTCAGGAATAAACTGCCTAGAACTGTTGCGCGTCCAATAATCTTCGGCATCGCGGAATCCATGAAGCGGAGCCGTGAAGCGGTCATCAAACTCTTGAAAGGTGCGGATGCGGTCGAGGCCCGTGGTATCGATGCATCCCGGAAACATCATTTCTTTCGCTCGGAGCTTCGCTCTCATTCCAACGAGAAACCGCTCCATGTATAATCGATTCGAAAATCGAGCGAGTTGGCGTGATGAACACGCAAGATCGCAAGGAACCGAAAAAACGACCGCTCGGTGGAGACGATGGGAAAGTTCATTTGGACGCTCACCAAGATACTTTAATATTAGATTTCCTCCGAGACTGAAGCCAACTAGATCGACAGCTTGGGCTGGATGGTTTTGCAGAGCGTGGGAAAGAACCTCATCGAGATCCTCCGTTGCACCGCTGTGATACATCCGGAGTAATCGGTTAGGCTCACTGCCGCAGCCACGGAAGTTCCAAGTCAGCACATCCCATCCGCCATGGATCAAGGCCGCCGCCATGCCCAGTATGTAGCCGGTTTTCATGTCGGCTTCGAGTCCATGAGACAGAATTGCAAGGCGGCCACTGGTTTTGCCCGACCACGCCAAATCCAGGAAATCACCATCAGCCAATTCCAAACGCTCGTTTATTGCAGCAAAGGGAGGCACTTGACGAAATAAGGCGGGATAGATCGTTTGGAGATGCCCACCCGGTAGCCATGGAGGCGGGCAGTAGTTGGAATTTTGATGCAATGCCATGAAAGTGAAACTTTGAAATACGCTGTGAATCACCGAAGTTGCAAAGCTCCAAAAAACAAAATT
>VFJU01000271.1 GCA_009885905.1 Verrucomicrobiota bacterium | reverse complement strand
ATACCACCCAGACGCTGGTTGGCAAGTCGCCTTTATTCCAGATCAATCGATGTTCGCCATTGAAGGCGTAGCAATTCTCCGCTCCGAGTTTCTGGAAGTGATCGGATAGCGTCTTGAGCCCCATTTGCCTGCGGCAGAGGGATAATCGTCGTTAGCACGGCTTCCCGCGTTCCACATCCGCACGGTTTTGCTAGGCTTCCCGTCCGGCTTCAAGACATGAGACGAAACCACTGGGCGATTGGCCAATACACGGGTAACGGCGTGGCGGCAGCTTCCAGCAGGCAACCGCATGCGGACTCAATCCACCCAAGCTCGAAACAAATTTTTGACAAGTGCTGGAAGTGGCGCTACACACCCCGTCCCCGCACTGGGTGCAGTAATCCCCGGCGGCAATAAATACCAACGCCCACATCGATATGGCCAAGAAGACAACACTCCAAGCAGCACCGCGCGCACGCAGCGGTACTGGACGCCTTAAACAAATGCGCCGTGAAGGCTGGGTTCCCTCCGTGATTTACGGCAAGGGCACCGAGAACATCAACCTCAAGGTCGACGCGAAAACATTCTCGGATCTCCTCGCTCACAGCAGCTCGGAAAACATCCTTGTGAACCTGGAAATCGAAGGCCACGGCACGCGTCTCGCTTTCTTGCAGTCGATCCAACACGACTCGCTCTCAGGCATCACGCTCCACGCAGATTTCCGCGCGATCGACGAAAAAACGGCCATCACCGCCCACATCCCGACTCACCTGAACGGTGAATCCCCCGGCGTGAAAGCCGGTGGCCTCGTGGAGCAATACGTCCACGCAATCGAAATCACCTGCCTACCGAACGACCTACCCGAAACCATCGAGGTCGACATCAGCCACCTCCAAGTTGGCGATTCATTGCACATCGGTGACATCACCTTCCCCGCCGGCGTCCGCGCCACTCACGCGGCGGAGGTCGTCGTCGCCCACCTTGGTAAGCCAGCCGCAGCGGTCTCGGAAGAAGCCGCAGCGACTCCCGCCAAGTAAGCAGCGGAAGGTTCTTATCAACGACGCTCGGTCTGCTCACGCGGCCCGAGCGTTTTTGTGATTTCAGAAATCGCAAATCCGCAAAATTCCACTTAGCGTCCATCGAGCCCTCGTTCCGTTTCGTTTTCTGATCACTCATCCAGCCCATGTCTTTCCAGCTCATCATCGGCCTCGGCAATCCCGGACGGCAGTACCAAGAAACCCGCCATAACGTCGGATTCATGGTCTTGGACCGCCTCGCCGCCGCCTCAGGTGCCTCGTTCCAGTCGGTCCCCAAGTGGCAAAGCCACCTCGCAAAAATCCCTGGCTGCGGCACCATTTTACTCAAACCGCAGACGTTTATGAACCTCAGCGGTCGCGCCATCCAACAAATCCTCGCGTTTCACAAGTGGTCGCCCGAGGAAATTTTGGTGATTTACGACGACGCCGCCCTCCCCCTTGGCACCCTCCGCTTCCGCGAAAAAGGCTCCGCCGGTGGCCACAATGGTATCAAATCGATCCTCCAGCACCTCGGTAATGACCTGTTTCCCCGTCTCAAACTCGGCATCGGCACCAGCGAGCCGGGCGAGATCGTCGGACACGTGCTCGGAAAGTTTTCTCCTGACGAACAACCCATTCTCGAAAACATGCTTGCCACCGCGCTGGATGCCGTGCAGCTTGCGCGTTCCCAAGGCATCGCCACCGCGGCGCATCGCTACCACACACGTAACAATCCACTCCCAACAACAGATGAGTCGCAAATACCAGGGCCTGATCGTCCTTAATACCAAATCCCTTGATGGCACCGTCGACGAACTCGTCGCTTCCGTCGGCAAGGAAATCGAAGCCGAAGGCGCCAAGCTCGAAAAAGTCGCCCAACTCGGACGCCGCCAGTTTGCCTATAACGCTCGCCACCTCGAGTCCGGTCACTACGTCAACTACACCTTCCAAGGCGCTCCCGACGTGATCACCAAGATTCAAAGCCGCCTGCACTTGAACGGTCACGTCCACCTCCAGCATTTCGTCCGCGTCGCCTAAGTTTTCTGCTCGCATCCGCGGGCGAGAATCTTCAGATTTCTCTCGTTATGGCCAATCTCAACAAAGTCATGCTCATCGGCAATCTCACCCGAGATCCCGAACTTCGCCACACTCCCAAAGGCACTGCTGTTTCTGAAATCAGCATGGCCATCAACCGAGTTTGGAATAATGACCAAGGTCAGAAACAAGAAGAGACCACATTCGTCGAAGTCACCCTCTGGGGACGCCAAGCCGAGCTCGCTCAGCAATATCTAACGAAAGGAAGACCGGTCTACATCGAAGGTCGCTTGAATCTCGACACATGGGACGACAAGGAAACCGGCAAAAAACGCAGCAAGCTCAGAGTCATCGGCGAGAACATGCAATTTCTATCAAGTGGTACTGGCGCCGGTGGTGGCGGCGGCGGCGGCTCTGCGGAACGCTCATCACAAGCATCTTCTTCATCACAACGCCAAAGCTCGCCTCAAGGCTCACCCCAAGGTGCATCCGCAGCACCCACAGATGACTACCCAGAGGACGACGACATTCCATTCTGATATTGAGCAAGGCCGGCATTGATTGCCAGCCATACTTCAAGCGAGGCCGCACATGCGTCCTCGCTTTTTTTATCGGAAAAAACTAACATGAATACGGCGCGAGTGAAAAACTCCCATGTCCACCTTAAGTGGGCGGACTCGGCCAAGGATAACGGAACAAACTAGGAAGGCAGATCGTGGAAGATTTGGCGGTTGCGGATTTTTACGGGGAAGCTAGAAATTGCGCGCGGTTTAGAAATTTCTGCCCGCCAACACCTTCAAGCATCCACCATCCATTCACCCATGTCATCTCCATCCACCACTCCCCAATCTGCCATTGTCATTGGCGGTACCGTCGCCATCGACCACGTCAAGACTCCCGAGGCGGAAGCCGCGAACTTGCTTGGCGGATCTGCTGCATACGCCGCACTCGCCGCTTCGTTCTTCAGCAAGCCGGTATCGTTGATCGGGATCATCGGACATGATTTTCCGAAGGAGCATCTCGCAATGCTTGAGGATCGCGGGGTTCTGCTAGACGGGGTGGAGCGCTCAGAAAACGAATCCTTCACGTGGTCTGGCGAGTACCATGCGAATATGAATGAGCGGACAACCCACCGAGTGGGGCTCAATGTGTTAGAAAGTTGGCAGGTGAAGGTGCCTGCGGCATCGGCCGGAGCTCCGATCGTGGTTTTGGCGAATATGTCGCCAGACAATCAGTTAGAAATGCTGTCTCAATGCGGAATTTCTGGTCCTGGAAATGATGCACGGTTTGTCATCGCCGACACGATGGATCTATGGATTGAAATCGCCCGTGAGCGTCTGCACGAGGTGTTGCCGCATCTGGATTTATTTGTGCTGAACGAAGGGGAGGCGCGCGACTTGTCGGGGACGTCGAACTTGATCAAGGCGGGGCGTTTGTTGCTTGAAAAAGGGCCGAGGCACGTGGTGATCAAGCTTGGAGAATTTGGAGCCATTCTTTTTTCGGCATCGGCGGATTCCGGAGTTGAGTTATTCCGAGCCTCAGCGTGGCCGCTTGATGCGGTGGCGGATCCAACGGGAGCGGGCGATACTTTCTTGGGGGGAATGGCAGGGTTCTTGGCTGCGCAGGGTGCACCGCCGTATTCCACGGATGTCCTGCGCCAGGCCATCGTCCAAGGGTCGATGCTGGCGTCTTTCACGTGCGAAGCATTTTCCACACGGCGGCTTGAAGAGCTTTCAAGTGCAGATTTAGCTGAGCGGTTAGAGTCGTTCCGGTCGGTGACTGCGTGGTGAGGAAATCTCTCGCCTACGAGAGAATACCGAACTCAAATTTTTTTAGGACCTCATTCTAACAACGACTTCACGAGTCGCCGCTTGGATGTCGTCGGCATTGAGTAGATCCGAGACGATCACAACTCGCCGGGCTCCAGCGGCTAGGACTTGAGTGAGCGTTTGACGGGTGATCCCGCCGATGCAGAAGGCGGGGATTTCAACGCCGACCTCGCGCTCCATCGTGGCGACATCCGCGAGGCCGATGCCAGGACGACCGGCCTTGGTTGGAGTGGGGAAAAGCGGACCGAATCCAATGTGGTCGAAGCCCTCAGCGAGGGCGGCGCGGGCCTGCGCGAGCGTGTGAGTGGAGCGACCGAATAGAATGTTAGATTTCGGATTTGGAATTTTGGATTTGAACGCGGCTTGGGCATCGACGAGGGAGCCATCGTCCTGGCCGATGTGAACGCCGTCTGCGCCAACTTCTGCCGCGAGGGCCGGGTGGTCGTTGAGGATGAATGGAACACGAGCCGCGCGGCAGAGCGGGATGAGTTTTTCCGCGACGCGGCGGATGGTGGCGAGGTCCTTGCCCTTGGCACGGAGCTGGAGGAGATCCGCGCCGCCACCGAGCAGAGATCGGGTGACCGTCTCGGCATTTTCCTCCGAGGTGTAACCGAGATCGAGGATGGCGTAGAGGCGGGCTTCTTGCAGGCTGAGCATTTTTTCAGAGAGAATGCGAGAGATGGAAACGCTCTTTCCTATCAGATTTTCCGCTCTTCAAGAAATCTCGCGACCCACCCGATGTCGTAAGTGCCAGCGGCAAAGTCTGGGTGGGCGATGATTTCCTGCTGGAATGGAATGGTCGTCTTGATGCCACGGATCATGAACTCGCCGAGGGCACGCTTCATGCGGGCGATAGCGATCTCGCGGGTGGCCCCGGTGACGATGAGCTTGGCGATCATCGAGTCGTAATGCGGCGGGACGGTGTAGCCCGAGTAAACGTGGGTGTCCACCCGCACGCCTTTTCCACCCGGTGCGTACCACATCTCGATGGTGCCCGGGCTTGGAGTGAAATTGTTAAATGGGTCTTCCGCATTGATGCGACACTCGATCGAGTGACCACGGGGCACCGCGTCGAGCACGTGGTGAGACAACGGCTCGCCAGCGGCGACACGAATTTGTTCCTTGATCAACTCGCAGCCCATGACCTCCTCGGTGACTGGATGCTCGACCTGGATCCGAGTGTTCATTTCCATGAAATAGAAATTCTCCGCTGCTTCGTCGACGAGGTATTCGATCGTTCCGGCATTCTGATAGCCGATGTTTTTGATCAACTTGACCGAGGCCTCCCCCATGCGGGCACGAAGCTCTGGGGTGAGGAGTGGCGATGGGCACTCCTCAATCACCTTCTGGTTGCGACGCTGCATCGAGCAATCACGCTCGCCAAGGTGAATGAAATTTCCGTGTGAATCACCGAAGATCTGGAACTCGACGTGGTGCGGATTGATGACAAGTTTTTCAAGGTAGCAAGCACCGTTACCAAAGCAAGCGATGGCCTCGTTAGAAGCGGCTTGGAACAGACTGATGAATTCTTCTTCCTTGAAGCAAGGACGCATGCCGCGACCACCCCCACCCGCGGTGGCTTTGATCATGACGGGTAGACCGATTTTTTTTGCCTCGATGAGCGCGGTCTCGGCATCCGGCATGATTTCCGAGCCGGGTGTGATGGGCACACCATTAGCGATGGCGGTGGCGCGAGCGGTCGCCTTGTCACCCATCAGCGAGATGACCTCGTGAGAGGGGCCGATAAAAGTCAGGCCGGAGCTGGCACAAATTTCGGCGAAACGAGCATTTTCTGATAGAAATCCGTATCCCGGGTGGATCGCATCCGCGCCGGTGATCTCGGCGGCCGCGATGATGCGATCGATCTTGAGATACGACTCCTTACTCGATGACGGGCCGATGCAGACCGACTCGTCGGCGAGTTGCACGTGCATCGAGTCCACATCCGCCTCAGAGTAAACTGCGACGGATTCCACATCAAGTTCACGGCAAGCGCGAATGATACGGAGGGCGATTTCACCGCGGTTGGCGACTAAGACACGCTTGAACATAGGAAAATTAGCGGGTGATCAAAGTAGGCGGGTCACTTGATGCGGAAGAGCACATCGCCGTATTGGACGGGGTTGCCGTCTGCGGCGACGAGAGCGCAAATCGTTCCAGATTTTTCCGCCTTGATTTCGTTCATCACCTTCATCGCCTCGATGATGCAGAGCGTCTGACCGACTGAGACGGACGAACCAACCTCGACAAAGTTCGGCGCATCCGGCGCGGGCTTGATGTAAAATGTACCGACCATAGGCGAGGTGATTTCCATGCCATCTGCAATGGGAGCCGGCGCGGAAATGGCCGAGACCGCGGCGGGCACAGCAGCGGCTTGGGCTTGAGACTGGCCCACTGGTAGAGCCGCAAGTAGACCGCGAAGGTCGTCGAGGTCTGCTCCTTTTTTCAGTTTCAAGCGCAGATCCTTCTTGGTGAGATCGAAGTGGGTGAGGCCGTGCTCGTTCATGAGTTCGACGATGCGGCGGATTTCCTGTAGGTCCACGATTTGGCAGAGTTGGGAGTTGAATGAAAGACAGTGCGTCCAGCGGGAAGCAGGTCAGTCATGCAAGCTAGAAGGAGCAGGGAAACAGCGTCAAGCGGGAACACTGACAAGAGAAGTTTGGGTGGTAGAATTTAGGTTTTCGAATTCAGATTTGAGGTGATAAATGCGGGGGTGATCGAGACGCAGCCATTCAATATTCTCCCGCGCCCACTGATGGCCGGGGAATTCGCACCAGGAGACTATTTTCGAAAACTCGAGCGAAACGAGATTTACCGCGAGGGCAGACCGCTGGAGGTGGATCTCGGCTGTGGCGACGGCTCGTTCCTGATGGAAATGGCGCGGGAGTATCCCGAGCGAGATTTCTTGGGAGTTGAAAGGCTGTTAGGACGGGTGAGGAAAGTTTGTAAAAAGCTGACGCGGCGGAATCTAGAAAACGCGCGGGTTCTGCGGTTAGATAGTCGCTACGTGGTCGAGTGGCTGTTGCCAGAGGCGGTCGTATCGCGGGTGCATTTACTCTGCCCCGATCCATGGCCGAAACTGCGGCACCACCGTCGGCGTTTGGTGCAAGCAGAATTTCTAGAAGCAGTTAGACGCGCGCTTTTGCCAGGAGGAGAATTTCTTTTCATGACCGACCACGAAGAATATTTCCAATGGGCCACTGAAAAAATTCATACCTACGGCAAATTTCATCACCTCGAATGGCAGGAAGAAACATTCTTCTATCCGAAAACTGACTTCCAGCAACAATGGGAGAGCGAAGGTAAATCGATGTTCCGATTGAGATGCCAGAAACCGATCAACGAGGCTTGAGAATCACCACGGACTTGTCGACAAAACCCTCTAAACGCAGATCCCCCGCAGGATCGACCTGCACGGTGACTCCGCCCGTCTCCGCTTGATTCATCACTTGGATACCACGTGCCCGCCAATCACTTAGCGTGGCCGGTTGTAACTTTTCAGAAACTGGAAACTTTGCATTGGATGCAATGATGACTCGTGGATTTACCGCAGTTAGAAATGGATCGGACCACGCAAAATCGGTGCGATGGTGACCGGCAATGATGACGTCCGCCGCGATATCACGCTTAAATTCTAACAACTTTAATTCTGTTTCAATGCCAGCATCATTGGTGAAGAGCAACTTCCATCCACGCCAATGGAGCATGAAAATGGCAACGCGATCGTCGGCGGTCAAATTCTGTAAAAGAGGTTCTGGCGCGAGAAGTATTTCAAGACGGGCACCATCTGGCATCTGCAAGTCATGAATGCCCGCGGCATGAATCGTCTTGATCCCTGCCAATGGCGCATCCTTGAGCCACGAACGAAATGCTGGACTGCGGGAACGTTCGACGGGCAGCACCACTTGGCGGATGGGAAAAGCCTCCCAAACCGCTTTCGCGCCACCAAGGTGATCGCCGTCCGGATGACTGAGAACCACAGAGTCCGGCGTGATTCCCATCCGCCGCAGCGAAGGCGCGAGCCGACGCTTGAATGAGTAGCGATCTCCACAGTCTAGCAGCACCGAGCTACGCCCACCATCGGAAAAACAAGCCGCTCCAGACCCATGAGCCAAATCATAGACCAGAAGAAACGGCTGATACCTCTGCCTCAGTTGAAGATGCCCGCCCGGGACTGCTGCAAATTTCTCAGCCGTCAGCACACAAGATTTCGCGACATAACCATTCGCCTGGTTCACCCATTTCGCAACAGGAAGAGCGACGGGTTCAAGCGCCACTCCAAGTAGACCCAAACTTAATAAAACAAAAACTAACGGAATAATAAAAATCCCAGCGACCACCGATATCGGGGTGATCAATCCAAAATGAAAAGCGGTTAGTGGAGTTGACCCGATGGCAGCCGCCAATGACACACCGAGCGATTGAGCGACCCACCTGCGCTTCTCAAGCCACCATTTTTGCCATGAGGTCATCATCGCAACCGGCAAGTAGAGTTCGGGTTTTTCCATCCAAGAAAACAACCGCGTCGCCCAAGCTGCACCAATCGCGATTGCAGCGACAACACCGTAAGAAAGCTGCACACCCGGCTGAAATAACAAGCGACCATCCCACAACATTGCAACTAACAGAACTGCGCCAAGTGCATTCAACAAATCTGGTTGGCGACGAAAAACGAAAGCTCCGAGAAACACCGCCGCCATCCATGCAGAGCGCACCGCCGGCAGGCTGTTGCCCGTCAGCCAAGAATAGCCAAAAATCAGCGGCAGCAAGATCAGCACCGCCCATCGCCGCGATACGCCCGCCAAGCGAAGCAGCATCCACGCGATGCTACCGACCATGGCCACGTGCAAACCACTCACCGAGAACGCGTGTAAAGTTCCGCTATTACGAAACGCCGCCACCACCGTGTCCGCGTCCAGCGGTTGCTCACCGATCACCACCGCACGGATCACCCCGGCTTCCACCGAATCGTCGGGCAAGCCGACCGTCACCGCCGAGCGAAACCACAGGCGCATTTCAGCTCCGAGAGCAGACCACTTGTCAGTGACCACCTTGCCCTCCACCCAGCCCGCTTTAAAAACGGCTGCCACCCCTTGACCGCGTAGCCATGAGGCTTGGTCGAACTCACCAGGATTTCGCATCACCGGCAGCGGGGCGAAATTTCCCCGTGCGGTGACCACCGATCCCGCCACTGGAGCCTCCCCCCTACCCTCCCACCAGACTTTCGCCCCCCGCTGTGGACCGGTCAGCAACACCGCTGGCACGACCCAAGAGCGTCCACCGGCCTTCGCATCCTTAAGCACACGGCCCCGCATTTCGCCAGACTCGGAGCGTAGCAATTCTTGCTCCGCGGAGTTTCTCGTCTCCGTTCGCCAAGTAAAAACCCCCGCAGCGATTCCCCCGCAAATCATCCAAACCAAACCCACCCGCCAACTTGTTAGCAATAATCCTGCTAGAAAAAATCCGACGGCTAGGAAACCGGCGAGCAGCCAACTGAACTGGACAGCCAAGACACAACCTACCGTCGCAAGTGCAGTTAAAAATAATGGATGCTTCTCACAGAACGCCCCAGCTGCGTTGCGCTTTCTCAATTGAGTTTCCACATCACCTGGGATTTCCTGTCGCTGTTTATGCCTGCTCTGCAGCAGCAGCGGCCTCGGCAACGCTCCACTCGTGCAGTTTATTCCGAGCATTCGCCGAGTGGCGAGTTTCGGGGAATTGATCGATGACTTGATTCATAATCGCGATGGCCGATTCTCGGTTGCCATCGATTTCGTCATAAAGTTCTGCGAGGCGGAATAGGAAATATGCGGCGTCGTTCACCTCCCACTCCTGACTTTCCAACGCGTAGCGAATGGTTTGAATCGCAGCGGCGGGGTCTTCCAAGTTCATCTTCTGAATCTTGGCAATTTCCACCCACGGCAGACGGTTGAGTGGGTCTGCGGCTGCGGCAATTTTGTACGCTTCGATTGCTCCCAAGTAGTCGCCCTGAGCCGTCAGCGAGCGAGCATCATGCATGACGTCTTTCTCAACCATTTCCGCGCTGTCATACACCGCGTGAGTGACACGCTGGGCGAAAAACGGTAACAGATAGACGACGAAGAAAATTCCAACCAACCCAGCTCCTAGGAAAGTCAGCAGGATGCCGGAGAAAGTCCTTTCACCCTCCATCGAGCTGAACTCGCCTTCCATTTTTGCAACCAAGGATTCAGGGTCACCGGTCTCCTCGATTTGAACTATTTTTGCCTTATAGTCCGCCATCTCTTTGCCTTTTTTGGAATGGTACATCCAACTCAAACCAACCAGAACGGCGAGAACCAAGCACGTAATCCATTTCATCATTCACCAACTTGCCTCATCTCAGGTCGGCACGGGAAGAAAATTCTAATTCAAATTACAAGCGGCGGGCATTCCGGCCTTCATCGATCAATTTCCAGAAATGCTTCGAGTTTGCCAGTGCCTCATCCTCGGCGAGCGGCATCTTCGAACGGAAAAGGAAATCGGAAAAAGTCCCTTTGTGCAGAACCCGATGGACAATCACCGACCCGTCTTTGACCTCGAAATAAAAGCGGTACTCCTTGGCCCGAAAGCGGTGGAGCGTGAGCCCGTCGCGATCTATTTTACCAAATCGCTCGCCGTTGAGGTTTTGTAGATCTTTTTCACTGACCTTGAACTCATCGATCAAATCCAGTTGCTCAAGCGTATCCAAGGCGGATAACTCCGCCGCGCTGATTTCATTAAAAACGATTTGGAACACGCCGTGAGACTAGCCAAGCACGGGACCTTTGCCAGCGCCAAGTGAGCACATGGAGATCCCCGCCGTCGGCAACAAGTTGAATATCTACGGTGGCATTCTATGAAAGGTTCGCCGATCATGAGGTGCCACCGAAAAATTGGACCGATGAAGAAAATGGACGAACGACAAAACCGCGTGCTTTACGACGGCGACTGCGGGGTGTGTTCACGGCTGATGGATCACGCTCGCGCCATGGATCAAAAGCAGCTCTTCGCGTTCGCCGCGTATCAATCCGTGGACGAGTCTGAATTGGCGAGATACGGAATAACACCCGAGGCCTGCCACCGCCAATTACAAATCATCACCTCCACCGGCAAAGTCCGCAGCGGCGCATTCGCCGTGAACTATTTCCTCTGGCATCAAATGCCATGGAAGATTTGTGTGCTTATCATCTATCTTCTTCCGCCATTGCTGGTTGTTGAAATGATTGGCTACAGGTTATTTGCTCGCTATCGGAGTCACATTTCGCAATGGCTTGGACTGACGACCTGTACATTGCCACCGATTCCGCCGCGGTGAATGGGATGAAAACCAGCGGGTCGACAAATCTTCCGATGCGCTGGCTTGCTTTCACCCGCAGCGCGGACGCGGGCTCTTGCAACCGCGCCAGATCGCGGATACACCTCCACGCAGGTCTTCGCGAATTCTCATTTCTCACTGCATGATCCATCTGAGCAAAACCACCGTCTTTCTCACGATCACTGGCGCGGTCATCGCCTACATCGTGGGGGACATTTTTATTTTTAACGGACCACTCGAAAAAAAACTAACACTCGAAAAATTTTTCCCATTAGAAATACCCGCTCGAGTTGCCGGCCAACCGATCACTCAGAGTCAGCTGGATCGAGCCACCCGCGAACAATTATGGCTTGAGGGAAAGTCAGTCGAAAGCATCTCTCCGGCAGATTTAAAAATCGCTCGTAAATCTGCGCTGAATCAACTCATAGACGACGAGTTGTTAAACCTCGAAATCAAGTCTTGTGGAGAACAGATCCCGGTCAGCGAGGACGAACTTAACGAGCGCATCCGCCGCCTCGCTGGACGCTTTGAAAACAAGTCGGCCCTCGAAAGCGCGATGAAGACCCAAGGAATTCCTAACGAGCAAAGTCTGCGAAATCGCTTGAGCACAGATATTCAACGCGAAAAATTCATCATACAGCGCAGCGGGGCGGCTGTGAAAATCAGTGACGATGCTGCCCGGCAGTGGTTCACCGAGCACCAAGGCTCGCTCGACCTACCCGAACGCGTTCAGGTGCGGCATATTTTTTCCCCCACCCTAGACCGCCCGCAGGAAGAGGCGAAACGCAAACTCGACGAAGCGCTCGTGATGCTCACCGCAAAGAAAAAAGATTTTGCCACACTCGCCAAAGAACTCAGCGAAGACCCCTCGAGTCGATACCGTGGTGGTGAGCTTGGATGGATGTCACGCAGTCGCTTGCCCGACGAATTTTCAGCAACGGTTTTTTCATTAGAAATAAACTCCCCTACCCTCATTCGCACCAAGCTCGGTTGGCATCTCGTAGAAGTCACCGGACACCAAGCCACCGAACCTCGTAACTTTGAACAAGCGAAACCCGAAATTCTCGCCGCGCTCGAGACCATCCAACGCCGCGACGCCATCGCGAGATTCCGAGCATCCCTCCGCAACTCACGAGCGTTCTCCATCGAAATCTCCGATGAATTCAAGTGACCGATGCTGTGCATTTGACATCGCCGCTCAGGCTGAAACAATCCAGCCATGTACGAAACTGCAGGCAAATTAAAATGGATTGGCACGACACAAAGCTTCCCAAGTGGCTTCTCCAAACGCGAGTTCGTCGTCACCACCGCCGCCGACAAATACCCTCAAGACCTCAAATTTGAAGTGGTCAAAGACAAGTGCGCCTTGCTTGACCCGTTCGAACTCGAGCAAGACGTGCAGGTGAGTTTCGACATCCGCGGAAGCGAGTACAACGGCAAATACTACGTCAACCTAGCTTGCTGGAAGATCCAAAGTGGCGGTGCTTCATCAGGTGGGGCAAGCTCATCCCGCGAACCATCTAACCGCTCAAGCAAAGCAACTTCTAGTAATGAACCCACCGCCTCGGACTTTCGTAGCGACGGAGATTTCGACGACGAAAATCCATTTTAAATCACTTCATCGCGTGGTCGGATTTCACATCCTCACCCGCCCAGAGCCGCTTCTGTGTCCAGTCGGCCGAGGGGGAAGTCCAGAGCGGATCACTTGGCGGTAATCCTAAATGAAGTAGACCTGTTAGGCAAAGATAGAGGCTACCCGTTGAGATATAGGATTCGCGCACAGCGGGTTGGTGACCCACAGCTCCGACACGCAACCACCCCTCCTCATCGAATGTTCCCGTGGCTGTAATCATCCGTTGGACGACGGCATGGATGCCACATCTCACTGCGGCCGGCTCGACACTTTTCGGCAACTCATGTCTCAATGCGACCAATGAAAGCGTTTGAAATGCTGCAAACCGATAAGCACTCGAACGCCCAACCAGAGGGAATGTTCCTTCGGGTGAGATCATTCGCTCCTGAACCTCTGCATAACGCTGCGCCCTTTTAAGCACGACAGGAAACCCAGCAGCCAACGGGGAATTCTTTTGCTGACAAACTTCTAACACTGCGATCAGCGCCGGCTGAATGACAAAACTGTTATAGTAATCCCAGTGGTAATTAGGACCGTCACCATAAGTCCCATCGCCCACATACCACCCCTCGTGCTTCTCCAAAGCACGCTGAATGGGCAGCATCTCACAATCATCCGTAAAACGCCAAAGCGCCGCCTCGACTAACGCAGAAAATAACAGCCAATTGTTTTCGCCTGGCTTGATTACACGCGTTGCTTGAAGCGCACTTACCAAGTGCCCCCGCTCGAAATCGCTCAAAGGCTGCCACAGCGCATTTGGAGCACGCAGAAGCGCGAGAGATAGAAATGCCGCGTCGACCAACGGTTGGGAACCTTGCGAAAAATTCATCACATCCGCTGACTTCGGATCCGTTGCATTCACCAGTGCCTCATGGGCCATATCGATGAAGCGTGCTCTCAACTGCCCTTCTGGACTAGGGTCTGCGCCCAATTCTAACCACGGCGCGATACCCGCCATGGTGCGACCAAACGCTTCAAGGCAGGCAAAATCTCGCCGCGACTCCTCGCCTGGACCCAGCGGAAGGCGTGCCTTCAACTTGCCATCTGCGAGCGCCTCCAACACGGGACGGGCGATGCGGTCCAAGGTCTTAACCGCGTCTTCACGATCTGCAGCACCAGTGGACTGTGCATGAAGCGTAGCCATGCCGAACGAAAAGGAAAAAATAACCACCAAGCGCGATAGCATGAGTATAATGGGTTATGGATTTTTTTTTCAGCGATCAATGGTCGCAAACGACATTCACCAAGGTGGTAGGCCTAACATTTCTGGCAATGCTTCTCGTGGCCTCCATGTTAGAATCTCTGGATCACCCGAGGTGATAAGGACCGTATGCTCAAAGTGAGCAGAAGGCCTGCGATCTTCGGTGATGACCGTCCATCCATCGTCAAGGATGCGGACCGAGGACACGCCAGCGTTGACCATCGGCTCGATGGCTAAGGTCATGCCAGCTTCGAGAGTGGGCGATTTCCCATGAGGGCGATAGTTTGGAACCTGGGGTTCCTCGTGCAATCGACGACCTACACCATGACCTACAAACTCACGCACGATGGTAAATCCATGGGGTTTCGCAAACTCTTCCACCGAACCGCAAAGGTCAGCGAGTTTTCTACCGGCCCGCGCATGGCGGATCGCCTCGAACAATGATTGCTCGGTGACTGCAAGAAGGCGCTTTGTTTCTAACGGAATATCACCCGCAGCGACCGTCGTCGCGTTGTCACCGATGAAGCCGCTTTTCATGATGCCAACATCGATCTTCACGATGTCCCCCGGTTGGATTACACGAGGCCCACCGATGCCATGGACCACCTCCTCATTGATAGAAATACAAGTGTAGCCGGGAAACCCTCGGTAGCCGAGGAACGCGCTTTTGCAGTCGTGTTCCCGCATCATTTCCGCGGCGATGAGGTCGATTTCACCCGTGGTCCGGCCGGGAGCGACCTCCTTGGCGAGTGCTTGTAAAATCGTCGAAGCGATGGCACCAGCCTTGCGCATGAATTCGATTTCACGCGGCGACTTGATAGGGATTCGGGTTCTGCGGGACACGATGTTATAGCAAAATTGGAGAATTGAATTTTTCAACCGAAGCGGGTGGCGATGAACTTCATGAGCAGAGCCGCCACTTCATCCTGTGGACCCGTGGCATCGCAAGAAGAAAGGACACCCGCCTTCTGGTAATGCCCGCTGACAGGCTGTGCAAAACGGACAAAATCTGCATGACGGCTGAGGAAATTCTTTTCGCCGTCGTCTGCTCGACGGCTGGCAAGCGCCCCGCACGTGACACACCTGCCGCCCAGAGCTAACTGCCATTGCTGACCCGACCAACGGCATTCTGGGCACTCGACGCGATCTTCGATTCGCTGGACCAATTCCGAAAGCGGAACATCCAGCGAGATGGCCGCATCGATTTTTAGGCCGCGGCGCGCGAGCCATTCGTCCAGAAAAACTGCCTGAGGCAAGCTGCGAGGAAATCCATCGAGCACCCATCCGCCCGATTGGCGAGGAAGCCAATCTTCTAACAGAGGGCACATTAAATCATCTGGAAGATATCCGCCGCGGTCGAGGATGGGTTTCGCTTGCTTACCCAAGTCCGTGAGGGCCTCCACGTGTTCGCGAAGGACGGCACCGGTGCTGAGGTAAGCGAGACCAAGGCTTGTGGCGAGGCGACGCCCGTGAGTGCCCTTACCGGAAGCCGGAGGCCCTAACAGGACAACACGGAGCGGCGTGGCGGCGAACCCCATCAGTAACCACGGTAGACCGCTGCGGTGATTCCAACCACAATCAGAATTGCGATTATAATCCAGAGGTAGAGGATCGCCGAACGAGAAGCGGCACCGCTGGTTTGACTTAGGCGGTCGTAACGACCCTTGAGTTTACCTTTACGAAGGAATCCGTCGTAGTGTTTTTGCAGCAGTTGAGTCTCCACTTGGCGCATCACGTCGAGCACCACACCGACCATGATCAACAACGAAGTACCACCAAAGAATTGCAGCACCAGCGACCCTGGAGGAAGGCCGACCAAGCTGCCGACTAACACAGGAAGCACGAAGATACCCACCATGAAAAACGCACCCGCAAACGTCAAACGAGTCATCGTAAAATCGAGGAAATCCGCCGTCGGCTTTCCGGGGCGCACGCCTGGGATGTATCCGCCATTGCGCTTGAGATCCTCAGCGATTTGGGAAGGCTGAAACATCATGGCCACCCAGAAATATGAGAAGAGAAAGATACCGATGCCACCCAAGATATAGAACCAAACTCCACCGTCAGAAAGTTGTCCGTAAAGTTTCACCGCCCATGGTTGGCCAGCGACTCCTGGGATCCACTGCAACATCAGCGGCGGCAACGATAACACCGCCGAGGCAAAAATGATCGGCATCACACCCGCATAATTCACCTTGAGTGGAAGATACTGCGTCTGACCGCCAAACTGTTTACGTCCCACGACCCGCTTGGCGTATTGCACCGCGATGCGGCGCTGTGCCTGAGTGATCGCGATGGTTGCCGCGATCACGACCAGCAACAGCGCGATCATCACAACCATCCACATTGCGTTGAACGCATTCACCTCGCCTTGCGAAGGGATGAAAAATTTCCATGCCTGAATCAGTGCCCCGGGTAGAGCTGAAATAATGTTCACCGTGATGATGATCGAGGTGCCATTGCCAATTCCCTTTTCAGTGATTTGATCGGCGATCCAGAGCAACAAAACCGTACCTGCGACGATGGTGATGACCGTTAACGCCATCCACATGATCGATGGATCTGGAACTAGGTTACCAAATTTTTCAATCCCATTCATGTAGGGAATATTCCCAGGATTCGTCAACGACTTGGCGACGAAAAACCCTTGAACCAAGGCAATACCGATCGTGATATAGCGGGTGTACTGGGTGATTTTCTGCCGACCACCATCTTCACGGGCCAAACGGGAAAGCTTAGGAACGACAGCGGTCATCAACTGCACCATGATCGATGCGGAAATGTACGGCATGATCCCGAGAGCAAAAATACCTGCTTGTTGGAGACCACCACCGGAGAACACCGTTAGAAGCGCGGAAATGCCGCCACCCGTCAGAGGATTCTTCGTTTGGTCGTCCAACCATGCCTTGATCACCGTTCCATCGACGCCCGGGAGAGTGATGTGCACGCCAAGACGAATGATAACGATCAAAGCGAGCGTGAAAAGAATCCGGTCGCGGAGTTCAGGAATTTTCCAAGTGTTAGTGAATGCTGAAATCATGGCTGTGTTGGAGAAAAAATGACGTGCAGGTTAAAAAAACGATGAGGAAGCGCTGTTGCGCTTCCTCATCGGAAATCAGAGATCAATGCGGAGTGATCAAGCGGTAGGCTTGGCTTCGACAACTTTAACAGGTGCAGTGATGGTACCGCCTGCTTTCTCGATCTTTTCACGAGCGGAAGCACTGGCGTTGTCCACCACGAGGTGAAATGCCTTGGTGACTTCGCCAATGCCGAGAACTTTGACTTTGTCGCAGCGGCCATTGACGAGACCTTGCCCGCGGAGGGCCGCTTCGTCGATGGTGGAGCCAGCGTCGAAAAGATCATCGAGTTCGCCGACGTTGAAGACGCAGAAGACGTCGCGGAAGTCGAAGTTGTTGAAACCACGCTTTGGCAGACGACGATGAAGAGGCATTTGACCGCCTTCGAAACCGACACGAGTGCCTGAGCCGGAGCGAGCCTTTTGACCCTTGTTGCCCTTGCCTGAGGTTTTCCCACGGCCGGAGCTTTCGCCGCAACCGAGACGCTTGTTCCGGTGCTTGGATCCCGGATTCGGGCTGAATGAATGAAGTTCCATTGTTGTTGAAGAGTTAGAGATAAGAGATGAGGGATCGTGGATTGGGGATGAAACCCCCTACCTCGGATCTTAGATGGCTTTTTCCCGCTTCTTCTTGCCGCGTGCGCCGAGAACCTCGTCGCGGGTGCGGAGTTGGGAGAGGGCCTTGAGAGTGGCTTTCACCACGTTGGCGTGATTGGACGAACCCATCGACTTGGCGAGAATGTCACGAATACCGACTGCTTCGCAAACGGCGCGCACACCGCCACCGGCGATGATGCCCGTTCCCGGAGAAGCTGGCTTGAGGAGGACCTTGCCACCGCCGAATTCGGCGTAAATTTCGTGAGGGATGGTTCCGTCGACGATGCTCATCGAGACGAGTACTTTGCGAGCGCCGTCACTGGCTTTCTTGATGGCGTCTGCCACTTCGTTTGCCTTGCCGTAGCCGAGTCCGACTTTGCCGACTTTATTTCCCGTCACCACAAGTGCGGAGAAACTGAAGCGACGACCGCCCTTAACGACCTTGGCGCATCGGTTGATGAACACGACCTTTTCGGAAAGCTCGTTGCCTTCGGCATCAGTTGGGGCAGCGCGTTCTTCACGGCGTGGGCCGCCGCGACCGCGACCGCCTTGGCCGCCACCGCCACCGCCTTGATAGCCACCACCACCACCGCCGCCACCTTGGCCGCCACGATTGCCTTGATAGCCACCTTGAGAAGGAGCGGAGCCCGCGATCGGGCCGAGTGCTGGCTTGGCGTCTGCCGAAGCCACTGGAGTTTCATTTTCTGGAATTGTTACCATGATATGTGTCAGGTCAGGCGTTAGAATTGGAGTCCGGATTCACGCGCTGCGTCAGCGAGTGCCTTGACTTTACCATGATAGAGGTGACCGCCGCGGTCGAAGACCACAGCGCTGATGTTCAGACCCTTGGCGCGCTCGGCGAGGAGTTGACCGACTTTCTGGGCGCTCTCGACATTTGCCGAGGCCTTTTCGAAAGTCTTGTCGAGCGTCGAGGCGGAGACCAAGGTCTTGCCTGCCGCGTCGTCGATGACTTGGGCGTAGATGTGTTGGTTCGAATAATGAACGGCCAGACGTGGACGTTCGGCAGTGCCGGAAACCTTCCGGCGGATGCGGTTGTGGATCCTGCGGCGGATCGACTTGCGATTGATAGTGCTCATGGTGCCGTAATTTTTTTGAGGTGTGGGGCGACGGTGATGGTTTATTTGCCGACGCTTTTGCCTTCTTTGCGGCGAACTTTTTCACCGACGTAGCGAACGCCCTTGCCCTTGTATGGCTCGGGTGGATAAAAGCCGCGAACTTCGGCAGCGAACTGACCGACGAGCTGCTTATCGATGCCTTCCACCTTGATCTTGGTGTTTTCAACGACTGTGACGCTGAGTCCCTTGGGGATGGGGTGGAGGAGTGGGTGTGAGCGGCCGAGCGAGAGGTCAAGGTCTGAGCCCTTGACGGTTGCGCGGAGACCGACGCCGATGATTTCGAGGTCCTTCACGAAGCCAGTGGACACGCCAAGAATCATATTCTGGACGAGGCTGCGGGCGGTGCCGTGGAGGGCTTTGTGTTGGCGAAGCTCGGTGGCGCGTGAGACGACGACTGTGCCGTCTTCGCTGGTGAGTGAGATGCCATCCGGAAGTGGGAAGTCGAGCTTGCCCTTAGGGCCTTCGACGATCACCGTGCGGCCGTCAATTTTGACAGCGACTTTCGCGGGGACAGAGATTGGTTTGAGTCCGACTCGTGACATGGTATTATTTCCTTTTACGAGTTAGGGATTACCAGACGTTGGCGAGGAGTTCGCCACCGAGGTTTTGTTTCTTGGCGGAGCCGCCGGACATGACGCCCTTCGAGGTCGAAAGGATCGAGATGCCGAGGCCGGACATGACGCGTGGCACTTCGCCAGAGCCGACGTAGTGGCGGCGACCTGGAGTGGACACGCGCTTGAGGTCGGTGAGGACCGAGCGACCGTCGATGAACTTCGGCTTTGCGGTGAGCGTGGTGCGCTCGCCGGTGACGACTTCGTATTTCCAGAGGTAGCCTTCTTCCTGAAGAATTCGGGCGATGTCTGCCTTGATCTTGGAGTAAGGAGCGGAGAATTCCTCGTTGCCGGCACGGGCTGCATTTTTGAAGCGCGTGAGGAAGTCGGAGATTGGATCGGTGAGAACTGCCATATAATTGGATTCCTTTTAAGTTGTTTGGGTCCGGAGTTTAGTTGGCGGCAACGGCCTCGACTTCGTTCGCTTTTTTCATGTCGCGGAATGGCATGCCAAGCTCCATCAGGAGCGCGCGGCCTTCAGCGTCTGTCGGTGCGGAGGTCACAAAAATCAGGTCAAAGCCGATGGTGCGTTTGATTTGATCGATTTCGATTTCCGGGAAAATGGATTGGTCATTCACCCCGCAGGCGTAGTTGCCGCGACCGTCGAATGACTTCGACGAGATGCCGCGAAAGTCGCGGATGTTCGGTGCGGTCACGTTGATGAACCGGTGCATGAATTCCCACATGCGAGCGCCACGGAGAGTGACACGGGCGCCGAGGGCTTCACCTTCACGCAGCTTGAAGTTAGCAACAGCCTTCTTCGAGAATGTGATAGACGGGCGTTGGCCGGTGATTTTTTGAATCTCGTTGACCGCGTCATCGACAGCGACTTTGCGATCTGGGGACTTGCCCATGCATGAAGTGACCACGATTTTTTCGAGTCGTGGGACTTGGTGGGAGTTGGAGTACCCCATGCTCTTTTTGAGAGCGGGGACGACCTTGTCCTTGTAGTGTTGTTGTAGTGTTGGAGTACTCATTTTTTTGCGGGTCAGCGCTGATTGCTCAGGTGCTTAAGCGCGGGCGGAAGTGCAGACGCTTCTTGCGAAGCGGATGGCTTCAGCCCACTTTTTTGACATTGGAGATATGGACGGGACCGTCGATGGTTTTGATGCCACCGTTCGGTTCGGCTTCGGTGGCCTTGACGGCTTTTTGGATCGGGCGGCCGCCTTCGACGACGACCTTGCCCTTGGCGGCGTTCACGAGGAGCACGGTGCCGCGCTTACCTTTGTGATTGCCTGCGATGATTTCGACTTGGTCACCTTTTTTGACGTGGGTCTTGATGCGGCTCATGAAATTAGAATTTAGATGGATTGGATGGCGGAGATACCAGTGGC
Organism: Verrucomicrobiota bacterium; assembly: GCA_009885905.1. Taxonomy (GTDB): domain Bacteria; phylum Verrucomicrobiota; class Verrucomicrobiia; order Verrucomicrobiales; family Akkermansiaceae; genus Luteolibacter. The sequence goes on along the minus strand of VFJU01000271.1, from coordinate 9,720 downwards.
TCAGAGAACCTCGGGTGCGAGAGAAACGATTTTCATGAACGAACGGTCACGAAGTTCACGGGCCACGGGTCCGAAGATCCGGGTTCCGCGTGGGTTGTTGTCTTTGTCGATGATGACGACAGCGTTAGAGTCGAAGCGGAGGACTGAGCCGTCCGCACGGCGGATCGGGTAAGCGGTGCGAACCACCACCGCCTTCACCACGCTGCCTTTTTTGACAGCTGCGGTCGGGATGGAATCGCGAATGTGGCAGGTGATCACGTCACCAATCGAAGCGGTGCGACTGCGCTTGCCGAGCACGCCGATCATTTTTGCGCTGCGTGCACCGGTATTATCGGCGACAACGAGCATAGTTTCCATCTGGATCATGACTTAAGAAATTTAAAAGTTGAAAGTTGAAATATGAATTGGGCGTGGCCCGATCAATGAGAGATAACTTCAGCAAGGGTCCAGCACTTTAGCTTCGAAAGTGGACGAGTCTCGACGATGCGGACGCGGTCACCGATCTGGCCTTGGTTGCTTTCGTCGTGCACGTAGTATTTTTTCGAGCGTTTGACGATCTTGTTGAATTTAGGATGGGGAACCCGTGCGACGTGTTCGACGACGAGAGTCTTGTCCATTTTATTGGAGATGACCACGCCGACGCGGGTTTTACGGAGGTGGACTTGAGTGTCCGAAGGAGTCTCGCTCATGTGAAGAATTAGTTAAGGCGTTGGTGGCTTGGATTAAGCGCTCTTCTTCGCGGTCAGTGCCGTGAGAACTCGAGCGGTTTCGCGACGCACCTGACGGATGCGAGCAGGATTTTCCAATGTGCCGGTGGCGCGTTGGAGACGGAGATTGAGAGATTCCTGTTTGAGGTCACGAAGACGGACTTGGAGTTCGTCTGCGGAATACTCGCGGGATTCTTTGGCTTTAGTGGTGGCCATAATTCTGAGAGGTGTTAGATGAGTTGAGTCGGACGAGATTAAGCGTGCGGATTACGGGCGACGAGGCGAGTACGGATGCCGAGTTTGTAGGAAGCGAGACGCATGGCCTCTTTTGCTGCAGACTCCGGCACACCACCGATTTCAAAAAGCATGTTGCCAGGGCGGATGACTGCTACCCAGCCTTCCACGGCGCCTTTGCCTTTACCCATCCGAGTTTCGGGCGGGCGGGAGGTGATCGACTTGTGTGGGAAAATCCGGATCCAGACTTTTCCTTTCCGTTTCAGCGAGCGGTTGATCGCGATCCGGCAGGCTTCGATCTGGCGGTTGGTCATCCATCCGCGGTCGAGGGTTTGCAGGCCGAAGTCGCCGAAGGCGACGGTGGTTCCGCGCTGGGCATTACCAGATCGGCTTCCGCGGTGGCTCTTGCGGAACTTGGTTCGTTTGGGCATCAAAGGCATAACTCGGTCCTTCTAGGAAAATGGTTGATTGAGAATTGAGAGGATTGAAAATCAGTTACGATTGTTAGGGCGACGATCGCCACCGCGGTCACCACCGCCGCCACCACCGCCGCCGCCGCCACGGCGATCACCGCCACGGTCGCCACGGTCGTTGCGACCTTGGGGTTGTTTGCCAGTGCCGTCGTCTTCTTTTTTGTTCACCCAGCATTTGATGCCGATGATTCCGTAAAGAGTGCGAGCTTCGGCGAAGCCGTAGTCGAGTGGGACGCGGAGAGTTTGAAGAGGCACCTTGCCTTCGCGGTAGCCTTCAGCACGCGCGATGTCAGCACCACCGAGACGGCCTGCGCAACGGAGACGGATGCCTTCGGCGCCGAATTCCATGGCAGTTTGCAAAGCACGCTTCATGGCGCGGCGGAAACTGATACGACGCTCGAGTTGCACCGCAATTTGTTCGGCGACGAGTTGAGCATCGAGCTCGGGCTTACGGATTTCGATGATATCAATTTTCACTTGGGCGCCCTTGCAGATGACGGAGAGATCCTTGGTCATCACTTCGATTTCCTTGCCTTGGCGACCGATGATCAGGCCTGGGCGGGAAGTGTGAAGGGTGACACGGACGCTGTTCCATGCACGCTCGATCACCACGCGGGCGAGCCCGGCATTGATCAGCTTATTCTTGAGGTAGCCACGGATCGCGAGATCTTCGTGGAGCTTGTCGGTATAGTCTTTGCCCTTGGCAAACCATTTGGAACGCCAATCTTTGTTGACGGCGAGACGGAATGCGATCGGATTTACTTTTTGGCCCATGGTCGGTGAGGGATGAGATTAAACGAGAGAATTTCAGGCGGTTTCTTCCACCACAGCTGCTGGAGCTGGGGTTTCTTTGATTTGTTGGGCGACCTTGCGGGCGACCTTCTTTTTCTTCTCGGGGGCGGAGCCCACGAGAGTGATCGAGATATGGCTGGTACGCTTCAGGATCGGGCCGGCGGAGCCTTTGGCCCGGGGCTTGAAGCGACGGAGAGTAGGCCCAGCACCGATGACGGCTTCCTTGATCACAAGGGTCGTTGCATCGAGCGAAAAATTATTTTCGGCATCTGCGATGGCGGTCTTGAGAGTTTTACCGATCAGCTGTGCAGCTTTCTTAGGGGTAAATGTCAAGATATCGAGGGCGCTCGAAACGGCGAGGCCTTGGATTTCGCGGGCGACGTCACGCGCCTTTTTAGGCGAGAGGCGAACGAATTTAGTGGTGCTTTTGACTTCCATGGAACGTCGGACGTGAGTGTTTACTGCGCTGATGCTTGTGTTTCGAGGACGGCGAAATCGCCGGGGCGTGGAGATTCGGTGACGTTGTCGAGATGTTCGACAAAGGCACCACTGACGCCCTTGCGAACGTCAGCGAGAATGGCTTTTCCGTAAGGCTGTTGCCCACGGACGAGGCGAAAGGTCATGCCAATTTTTGCGCCTTGGCTCTCGCCGAGGTTGAAAACTAACATACCACTTTCTTGGTCGAGGCTCACGATCCGGGCTTGCTGAAGCGAGCCGGTGCGAACATCGGGGCGAGGCTTCTGGCGCAGTCCGAGGACAGCGTCAAGCTCTCTTAGTGAAGTTTCGACACGAAGTCTTGCATCTGGGTCAGAAACCACCGCCAAGCGGAGGTAATCCATAACGGTCGATACGAGGTGCGTGGCGGAGCCTTCGAGTTGGGCGGTTCGCTCGCTTGCGATTTGCAAGTCTGCGGCCGCTTGGACGAGGCGGTCGTCTCCCCCGTCGAGCAAGTTCTTGCCGAGAGCTGCGAGTCGTTCGCGGACCTGAGCGAGTTGCTCGGACGCTTGCTTCTCGCTGCGATTGGCCTCGGTGAGGCTGCGTTGGAGAGATTGATTCTGTTCTTGGAGGTCGGTGATGATCTCCTGGAACTCCTCGGCGGTCGGCGGCGCTTGAGCCACACACATCTCCGCCGCCGCCGACAACCCGAGGGCTGCGGTGAGTGCTTTGAGATGGAATGTGGAACGCATGACGATGAGGAGGTGAGTCAGAATCGATTACTTTTTGCCGATACCACCGTGAGTCTTGAAAAGACGCGTCGGTGAAAATTCGCCAAGTTTGTGACCTACCATGTTTTCGGTCACGTAAACGGGAACGAATGTTTTGCCGTTGTGCACGGCGAAGTTGTGGCTAACAAAGTCTGGGGTAATCATCGACTTGCGGCTCCATGTTTTGATGGGCTTGCGGTCGGATCCGGCTTCGGCGACGGCGTCGATCTTCGCGAGAAGCTTTTGATCGACGTACGGGCCTTTTTTGAGTGAGCGTGGCATAGAATCAGTTCGTTAAATGGTTCGCTAAAAGTGGATTACTTCTTCTTCGCTTTGTGGCGGGACTCGACGATGAAGACGCTGGTGGTCTTGCGCTTGTTGCGAGTCTTCTGACCCTTTGCATGACCCCACGGGCTGAGAAGGTGCTGACGACCCCCACCCGACTTCGACTTGCCTTCGCCACCACCGTTCGGGTGGTCAACTGGGTTCATCGTCATCCCGCGGACCGTTGGGCGGACTCCCTGCCAGCGTGTGCGGCCGGCTTTGCCCGAGGTCTCGTTCATGTGGTCGCGATTGCCAACTTGGCCGATGGTGCAGAAGCAGCGGTCGTTGAAGCGGCGGATTTCGCCGGAAGGCATTTTCACCAATGCCCAACCGCCATCGCGGTTAGAAAGCACCGCGAGCTGGCCTGCGGCACGAGCCACTTTTCCGCCGTTGCCGGGGATGAGTTCGATATTGTGAATCGGTGTTCCGAGTGGCACCGCGCTGAGTGGCATGGCGTTACCCGTTTTTGCGGCCACTGCTGCTCCTGCGACGACGGTGGTTCCCACCTCAAGGCCGAGTGGCGCGAGGATATAAGATTTTTGTCCGTCTTCGTATTGGATCAGAGCGATGCGGCAGGTGCGGTTCGGATCGTACTCGATGCCGACAACCGTGGCTGGGGCATCGTGTTTTCCGCGCTTGAAGTCGATCAAACGGTAGTGGCGCTTGTGGCCACCTCCGATGTGACGGGTGGTGATGCGGCCGGTATTATTACGACCGCCGCTGCGCTTGAGAGGCGTGAGGAGACTCTTCTCGGGCTTGCTTTTGGTAATCTCGTCGAAGGACGGGAGATTCTTGTAGCGGGCGGAAGGTGTGATTGGCTTGAAAGTTTTCAGTGGCATGACAATCGGAACGTTAGAGTATTACAGATGGAGCGGCGTTTGAATCGCTCAGATGAGGTCGAGCGATTCACCCTCCTTGAGGCGGACGATGGCTTTTTTCCAGTGGTTAGTGCGTCCAGCATCGGCACGGCGCTGGCGCTTGAGTTTGCCGTCGTAATTGGCGGTGCGAACGGCCAAGACCGTTTTTCCGAAGAGTTGTTCAACGGCTTGCTTGATTTCAAGCTTGTTGGCTTTGCGGTCTACTTCGAGGGTGACCTCGTTGTTAGTTTCCTGAAGCATAGTTGCTTTTTCGGAGAGGCGGACGTTTTTAATGACCTGGTAAATATCTTTCATGATCTCGGTATGGAGTCCGGGGTTCAGGCAGTGCGAGCTGCGAGGGTTTGTACGGCATCACCCACGAAGATGATGGTGTTAGCGAGGAGGAGTTGCTCGACGTTGAGGTCGGTGGCGGTGACGAGTTGAGCCCATGCAACGTTGCGTGCAGCGAGGTAGGTGGAATCGTCGAAGCTGTTGGAAACGACGAGAATCTTGCCCGGCTTGGCCATCGTATCGAGGGCCGCGATGAATGACTTGGTCTTGCCATCCGCGATCGAAAACGATGCGACGGTTTTGATTTTCTCGGCGGTGACGAGGTCGCCCAAGGTGCGGCGCAACGCGAGCTTGCGGACGGTCTTGGTCACCTTTTTTGAATAGTCGCGAGGGCGTGGTCCGAAGACGACACCACCACCGACAAAGATCGGGGCGCGTTTGTCGCCGTGACGGGCGCCACCGGTGCCTTTTTGCTTATAGATTTTGCGGTTGCTGCCAGAGACCTCGCCACGGGTCTTGGTGCAAGCGGAGCCAGTGCGGCGGTTGGCGCGATAGGCGACCACGAGATCGTGGACGGCTTGGCGACCCTTCTCGGCACCGACTAACACGAGGTTAGCGGCTTGAGCGTCTTCTGCGGTAAAAGTCTTAACGGACATGACTGTGAATCGTGAGAGGTTTCAAGGTGCCGCCGGATCAGGCGGACTTTTTCTTGGCTGGGCGGACGGTGACGTAGTTGCCGTTAGAACCGGGAACTGCACCAGAGACGAGAATCACACCATCTTCTGGGCGGACGGCGACGATTTTAAGATTTTGTACGGTGGAACGGGTGGTTCCCATGTGACCGGGCATCTTTTGGTTCTTCCAAACGCGACCTGGGGTCGAGCGGCAACCGATGGCGCCAGTCCGGCGATGCATCATGGAGCCGTGGGTCATTTTCAAACCGCCGAAGCCGTGACGTTTGACTGCGCCTTGGAAACCGCGGCCCTTGGACTCGCCGAACACATCAACCCATTGGCCAACGGTGAAGGTATCGAGACCGGGATGGACGGCTGGGAGCTCCACGCCATTTTCGACGCGAAATTCTTGGATAAAACGCTTGGGTGCACAACCGGCTTTCTTGGCGATGCCGAGAGCTGGCTTGGTAGCACGTTGTTCCTTCTGGTCACCATAGCCAACTTGGACTGCAGTGTAGCCGTCGGTTTCAGGAGTCTTTGATTGAAGAATCGTGTTACCAGAAACGTCGATGACGGTGACAGAGATCATAGTGCCCGCTTGTTGATCGAACAGGCGAGTCATACCGATTTTTTTGCCGAGGAGGCCGAGTGACATATGAAGAAGAAGTTAGAAGTTAGAAGGTATCAGTGAAATAGTCCTGAACTTAGATGCGGATGGTGATATCGACACCGGCGGGGAGGTTAAGCTTTTTGAGCTCGTCCACGGTGCGGGCGGTAGGGTCGACGATGTCGAGCAGACGCTTGTGAGTCCGGATTTCGAACTGCTCCATCGATTTTTTGTTCACGTGAACCGAGCGGTTGACACTGAACTTTTCGATGCGAGTCGGAAGCGGAATCGGGCCAGCCACGCGAGCACCGGTTCTTTTTGCGGTCTCGACGATTTCTTGAGCTGAGCGGTCGATCGCACGGTGATCAAAGGCACGCAGGCGGATACGAATTTTCTGGTTTTCCATGGTGGAGATTGAGTTGGCGGTTTGCGTGAGTTAGGAGAAGGGGCAGATTAGCCCATGCGGTCGCTGACGATTTCTTCGACAATGTTCTTAGGAACCTGCTCAAAATGCGATGGTGTCATCGCATAGGAAGCACGGCCCGAGGATAGGGTGCGGACGGCGGTCGAGTAGCCGAACATTTCTTTGAGAGGGACATTGGCATGCACGATCGAGAGCTTGCCTTTGGATTCAGTGTTTTGGATCTGGCCGCGGCGGCGGCTGAGATCTCCCATGACGTCACCTTGGTAATCGTCCGGGGTGGAAACTTCCACCGCCATGATCGGCTCGAGAAGGATCGAGTTCGCTTTCTTGAAGCCGTCTTTCATGGCAAAAATCGCCGCCATGGTGAAGGCGTTTTCGTTAGAATCCACATCGTGGTAAGAGCCATCAAGGATCTCGACCAAGACATCGATGACTGGGTAGCCAGCGATGACGCCGTTGGTCATGGATTCAGTGATGCCTTTGTAAACCGCGTTGATGTATTCTTTCGGGATCGCACCACCGATGACTTTGTTTTCAATCGTCAGACCCTTGCCCTTTTCGTTAGGCTTGATCGAGAGGACGACGTGACCGTATTGGCCGCGACCACCAGACTGTTTGATGAGCTTACCTTCGCCGCCAGCGGCTTGGGTGATCGTCTCGCGGTAGGCGATTTGTGGTGCACCGGTATTTGCTTCCACTTTGAACTCGCGGCGGATGCGGTCGATGATGATTTCCAGATGGAGTTCACCCATTCCAGAGATAATCACTTGGCCGGTTTCTTCATCGGTCTTGACCATGAAGGTAGGGTCCTCTTCGGAGAGGCGGCCGAGGGCCAGACCCAGTTTTTCCTGATCGGCGACGGTCTTCGGTTCGACTGCCATCGAGATGACCGGTTCTGGGAAAGTGGGAGGCTCGAGAACGACGTCGTATTTGTCAGCGGCCAGCGTGTCGCCAGTCGTGACGTTTTTAATGCCGACCATCGCCGCGATGTCACCGGAGTAGCAGGCGTCGATATCCTTGTGCTCGTTCGCTTGGATTTGGATCAAACGACCGACCCGCTCAGAACGGCGAGTGCGTGGGTTATAAACCGTGTCACCCTTGCGAATCACCCCGGAGTAGACGCGGAAGAATACGAGTTTTCCAACGAACTTGTCGGCCCAGAGTTTGAAAGCAAGCGAGACAAACTTTTCGTTGTCCGAGGTGACCACCTCGATGCGGGTCTCCTCATGATCCGGGTCCATGCCGATGGCGGACGGGATGTCGAGCGGACTTGGCAGGTAGTCGATTACCGCGTCTAGCAGGTATTGGACACCCTTGTTTTTGAAAGCCGAACCGCCAGCCACAGGGACTAACAAGTTAGCGATGGTCGCACGGCGGATGCCTTGCTTGAGTTCTTCGAGAGTGATCGGCTGCTCGTTGAGGAATTTCTCTCCGACCTGTTCGTCGACATCCGCGACGGCGTTGACGAGTTCGTCGTGGGCTTCTTTGCAAAGCGTGATGAGGTCGCCTTCGAGTTCTCTAACCGTGTAAGTCGAGCCGTATTTGTCGTCGTCCGAAAAATAGACCGCCTTCTGATTGACCACATCGATTTGACCGATGAGTTGATCTTCGCAACCGATCGGAATGAGGATGCGGATGGCGTTGGCTCCGAGTTTTTCCTTCACCTCGCCGAAGACGTTGTTGAAGTCAGCGCCGGTGCGGTCCATCTTGTTGACGAACACGATGCGCGGCACGTTGTACTTGGTCGCTTGGCGCCAAACGGTTTCGGATTGCGGTTGGACACCGGCGACTCCGCAGAAGACCACGATTGCGCCGTCTAGAACCCGGAGCGATCGTTCGACTTCAGCGGTGAAGTCGACGTGGCCAGGTGTGTCGATGATGTTGATGCGGTTTTTCTGACCGGGGAAAAGCTTGGTCATTCCCTGCTCCTCGTGCTGCCACCACTCGGTGGTGACGGCGGCGGAGGTGATGGTGATACCGCGTTCGCGCTCTTGCTCCATCCAGTCGGTCGTCGCGCCACCATCGTGGACTTCGCCGATTTTGTGAATCATTCCAGTGTAAAACAGAATCCGCTCGGTGAGCGTTGTCTTACCCGCGTCAATGTGCGCAGCGATCCCGATATTTCGGGTGCGCTCGAGCACGTATTGGCGGTTAGGACTATTCGGATTCACTTGGAAATTCGCTAGAGCGCTGGTCTTGGTTAGAAGCGGAAGTGAGCGAAGGCGCGGTTGGCTTGCGCCATCTTGTGCACATCGTCGCGTTTGCGGACGGCACTGCCTTGGTTATTCGCGGCGTCCTTGATCTCGTTCGCGAGAGCGACGTGCATCGGAGTGCCTTTGCGATTGCGAGCGTAGTTCACGAGCCAGCGCATCGAGAGCGACTCGGAGCGGTCTGGTGCCACTTCGAGCGGCACTTGATAGGTCGCACCACCGACGCGGCGGGATTTTACTTCCACGCGTGGTTTGGTGTTTTCCACGGCACGAGTGATAACTTCGAGAGGGTCGATGGTGTCGATGCCTTCGTTCGCACGGTCGATGGCGGCGTAAACGATGCGTTGAGCGAGTGAACGCTTGCCGTCTTCCATCACCTTGGTGATGAGGTGACCGACGAGAGGACTGTCATAGCGAGGATCGCGACGGTCTGGCTTGGTGAAAATGCGCTTGCGGCGTGGCATGGCGGTGGAAGTTAGTGTTTGGTTAAAACGGATGAATTACTTCTTTCCGCCTTTTTTGGCGGGGGCGGCAACGGCGCCGGGTTTCGGACGTTTTGCTCCGTACTTCGAGCGGCTTTGGCGGCGCTTATCGACACCGAGGGTATCGAGTGAGCCACGAACGATGTGATAACGGACACCTGGAAGGTCTTTCACCCGTCCACCGCGAACGAGGACGATTGAGTGTTCTTGGAGGTTGTGGCCTTCACCGCCGATATAGGCGATGACTTCGAATCCGTTCGTGAGGCGCACTTTAGCGACCTTACGGAGAGCCGAGTTAGGCTTCTTGGGCGTGCGAGTCATGACTTGAAGACATACTCCGCGGCGCTGTGGGCAGTTGACAAGAGCGGGTGACTTCGACTTTTCGGCCGGAGTGAGGCGTCCCTTGCGAACGAGCTGATTGATGGTCGGCATGATTTCCT
>VFJU01000320.1 GCA_009885905.1 Verrucomicrobiota bacterium | reverse complement strand
TCGCCGTGTCTCTGATGTGCCAGACCAATGTCTGCTTTTGCTGATTTACCCATGCTGGGTGGGCCATCAGTAGTCCATCTTTTGAAAAAACGATGACGGAAGACGGCGTGAGATGATCGGGAAGTATTCCGAGATTTCGGATGGGTTTGAGAGAATCCGCGTTGCACAACAAGGTCGTGGAGTTTCGCTGAATTACGATAGATTTTGAGACTGGATCAAGCACTAGACAACGGGTTTCACTTCCCGTAGTCGGGAACAATACCGCCTTGATTTGTGGGGAGTTTAAATCCCACCGCACCGTGGTGTTGTCCTTACCGCCAAGGCTTACCCAGAGTGAAGAAGGGGGTACGAAGGCGAGTTGATCGATCGGCATCGAATGTTTGAGTGAGAGCGTTGGTAGATTCCAAATCGTCTCGCGGAGGATGGATTCTGCAAAGTTTCTAGCTACTTCTGAGGTAGGGTCTCGCTTCAATGCGGAAACGATTAGAGCGAGCGCTTCGTCGGGCCGATTTTGCTCGAGCTTCAGTTTGGCGGTCTCGGTTCGGGCATCCGCGAGTTGCGAGACGAATGCTTTCTCAACCTCAATAGGTGGTTGTTCTAACAAATCTGCTGAAATGGGCCGCTCCTGAATCACGACCAACGCCAGCATGATTAGCCCCACGAGCAGCAACCAAGTGCTGCAAAACCGTAATTTAGAGATGAATGGACTTCTATGCGGCATCTTCCATGCATTCAACGCCGCTGGCAGAGTCTCACGTCTGTAGCGGAGTTGATTCATCGTGATTTCGCCGGATCAGAGGCCACTTTTTTGGATTAAATCGCGGAGTTGGACTTGGAATTCTTTAACGTCTTGGGGCGTGGGTTGGTATCCAACGGTGTCGGGATCCAATCCAGGACGACCAGTTTGATCGAGCATCCAGACCCCGGTTTCACCATCGCTGAAAGTCACCTTGCCGCTGACCAAGGCCCCCGGAAGAGTCAGGCTGTCCATGGTCGTCGTGACAAAACCCGTCGGAATTAGAACGGGCTTTTCCTTTTCTTTCGGCTCCACCTTGGGCTCCTCGATCAACTCGATGCCGAGGTCAAGGATGAGGAAGCGGGTGTCCATGTAGGTGACGGTGTGTCCGAAATCATCTTTCAGGTGGCGTTGAAGATCTGACATGGTGGCTCCCTCGGCGGCCCACTGCTGGAGTGCGGCTTTTTGTTCCGGAGTAAGTTGACTGGCACTGAACATGATTGATTTTTGAATAATGCCAGCGGGTTGCCAAGTCTCAAGATCAAGCAAACAGTGATGAGTGGCTCAACTCGCCTGATGTTCATTGATTCGCAATGTTCTTGGAGTGAGGTGACATCGATTCCGATTCGCGGATTTGGTCCCGCCTAACCGATTATGCCCATGCCCAACTTGCCATCATTTCGCCTTGATGATTTGCCTGATTGATTTTCTGCGGTCATGCGTGCACCGTCTTGCTCGATTGGCATCGCGGGCCGATCGTCAGCCGAATTTCACAAAGCACGATGCAAGAAAACGTAAAATCACCCGAAGCCATGGAGGCCGCAGGACGAGAAATGGCCAGCAGGTTCGGCAGGGGTTCTGTGATTGCCTTGGTGGGTGGGTTAGGGGCGGGGAAGACTCACTGGGTAAAAGGATTTGTCGCTGGTATGGGGTCTGTTGCGGAGGTTACCAGCCCGACCTTTGGAATTCTCCATGAATATTTCGGAGGCAGGATTCCGGTGTTTCATTTTGATTTTTACCGCTTGGGCTCCGCTGCGGAGTTGATCGCGCTCGGGTGGGACGAGCTACTGGAGCAAAACGGCGTGATCCTCGCGGAGTGGGGAGATCGATTCCCAGAGCTGCTTCCGCCAGAAACTCATTGGTTGCAATTCACCCTCGAGAGCGATGGGAGTCGTTCGTTAGCTTGGCAATATTAGAGAGCGCCGAGCGCCAGCGCAGGTCCCACCAAGCTTCCCGCGCTTTGCATCAAGCCGCCGGCCGTGCGCCCAAGTGCCGCAGGCAGCCCGCAGGAAGTAAGGGAAATCACAAACGCTGCGAGTGCAGACCATTTCAAGAAACGTTTCACTGCGGTGACAATCCACATTCTCACTACCGAGTCAAGTGACACAAGTGAATGAACCGAAACTGGGATGCGGGTTTACTTGGGCAACCCTGTGTCGCAGGGCTCAAAAAACAAGGTGAGTTCGTTGCGGTTGTAGGTCAGATGGGTCTTGGCGAACAATTTCAGGCCCTCGCCCGCTGCCGTAGCCACCGCCGACTCAAACAACTCATTGATTTCATCAAAGGTGGAAATTCCAGTGGTTTTCAGAGTAAAAATCACCCAACTGGGTTTTTTAAGGTTTTTCGATAATCGACCCACCTGGCGAATCGATTCACGGGGGTCTCCGTTCATGTCCGACAAAATCGCGTCGTAACGCATCGATGCGTTGGGCTTGAACGCAGCGACGTCGAGCAAGCCAAATGTTAGACCGGCATGGCGATCCAGTCGCTTATCGAGAGGTGCTCGATCGATCGCCGTCACTTTGTATCCGCGTGCTAACAGTTCAGACGTCATGCCGCCAGGACTGGCGCCGAGTTCAAGCCAGTGACTTCCTTTGCGGAGAGGACTACGATGCATCAAAATAAAGTGGAGAGCTTCCGCGATTTTGGCACCAGCACGGCTGATGGTATCCGGTGAGTTCTGGCTGATGTATTTAGTGCCACCTGGATAAAAACCATTAGAATTTTTTGGACTCTGCATTCCGCAGAAGAGGCCCTCTTTTCCGACGAGACAGAATAAGGTTGGTGAGTTACAGTCTTGAGCTTCCACGTCTTTAAACTCGGCAACTTTTTGTGGAAATAGCTGTAGCGTCCTGCCGCGAAGATTTGACGCGAGGGATTTGTAGTAGCGGTTGTTAGCGCTTGGATCGAGTTGGCCGATGAAGATGGCTTGTGGGTTACGACTGCCAAATTTTTTCAGCAATGTTTGGGCTGCTTTTTCAATAAAAGCTGGCATTTTTTCAGGGTTACATGGCCAAGCGTGATCGACGGGAAGATTCCACCTGACGAATTTTGAGGCGTCCGCAAGCTGCAGTGCCGCTGGATTTTCTATTTGAATTAGGTAGTACTCGCTACCCAGTTTTTTAGAAAATATTCCTGATAGACCTGAAATGATTTCTTCGGAAAAATTTTCAAACACTTCTGAAACACGAATGATCCACGGAGAATTTTTCGGGATAGGAGAGGGAGGATTCAAAATAATAATTGCTGGTTCGGTAAGCCAGAACACCACCCACTTCTAACGACTAAGATCTTCTTGGTACATCAGCATGAATCCACTTTGATGAAGCACCGCTACCGCGAATTCATAATCCTCCACATGCATCGCTAACATCGAGCGACCTTCGGGGCTTGGCATCAGCGCGTAGGCGAAATCAATGTTTGTCTCCGCAATCATCAATGTGTCGAGGCACTGGAGAAGCCCTGGACCCGATTCACGCATCGCGATCACGATCAGTTCGCAGGTGGTGAATGGAATTCCTTTTTCCATGAACAACTGCTCGGTGCAACTTGGATCTGAGACCACAAGCCGTGCCACCGTCGCATCACGCGAATCCTGCATGCTCAGGCCGATGACTTCGATGTGCGACAAGCGGAGAAGTTTCACCAACGCTGCCAATGCTCCCGCGCGATTCTGCAACAGAACCGAGAACTGGCGCACCGGTTCGCTATGGTCAATGATCGTTTCGGACTCCATTTGTGCGACGCTATCTCATTCGGTGGACCCATGCAAGACGATCATCTGTGCTGCGTGGACGCCGATGCGAGGGTGCGACGAATGTGGCTTTCTTTCTATCCGAAAGCTCGGCGATCAGGCGTAACTACGGATCGAAACGTGGACTTCTTCGTAGACGAGTGGTTCTTTATGCAGGGTCGGTGGCGTGCCTGGACCATGGTATTCCCATGCGGCAACGTGTGCGAACTGGTCGTCGTCGCGCTTGGCTTCACCCGCTTGGGTGGTGCCGGCGATGACCTCGGAATCATTCTCGAAAAATTGGTGCTCGGTGCGGAAGTGGCCACCACATGATTCCTCGCGGGCGAGAGCGTCGTGACACATGACCTCGCCGAATTCGATGAAATCCGCAACGCGTCCGGCTTTTTCGAGTTCCATATTCGCATTGGCTCCGGAGCCTGGTATCATCACGTTAGACCAGAATTCCTCGCGGATTTTTGGGATTTTTTCGAGGGCCTCCGTGAGTCCTTCCTTGGAGCGTGCCATGCCACACTTGTCCCAGATGATGTTACCGAGTTCGCGGTGGAATGAATCCACGGTGCGCTTGCCTTGGATGTTAATCAATTTGTTAACCCGCTCACGGGTTTCGGTTTCGGTTT
>VFJU01000196.1 GCA_009885905.1 Verrucomicrobiota bacterium | reverse complement strand
CACTTGTCCCAGATGATGTTACCGAGTTCGCGGTGGAATGAATCCACGGTGCGCTTGCCTTGGATGTTAATCAATTTGTTAACCCGCTCACGGGTTTCGGTTTCGGTTTGTTTGAACTCAGGCATCTCGGTGCTGATCGATCCTGGCTTCTGCGTGATCAAGTAGTTGGCGATGGTGCTTGGAATGACGAAATATCCGTCAGCAAGTCCCTGCATGAGCGCCGATGCTCCTAGGCGGTTGGCGCCGTGGTCTGAGAAATTTGCCTCACCAAGGACGTGTAGACCTGGTATGTTAGACATTAGGTTGTAGTCGACCCAGAGTCCGCCCATGGTGTAATGGACGGCTGGGTAAATCATCATCGGCAGCTTGTAGGGGTCTTCTCCGGCGATTTTTTCATACATTTGAAATAGGTTGCCGTAGCGGGCACGGATGGTGGCCTCACCGAGACGCTTGGTGGCATCCCGGAAATCCAGATAAACACCGAGACCCGTGGGTGCGATGCCGCGGCCTTCGTCGCAGACTTCCTTGGCGGCGCGCGAGGAAATGTCGCGCGGGGCGAGATTGCCGAATGATGGGTACTTGCGCTCAAGGTAGTAGTCGCGTTGGTCCTCTGGGACATCGGCGGCGCTCATCTGCTTGTTGCGTAGTTTCTCGGCGACCTCAGCGGACATGGGGGCCCAGATGCGGCCGTCGTTGCGGAGCGACTCCGACATGAGCGTGAGCTTGGACTGATAGTCGCCGCTAACAGGAATACAGGTCGGGTGAATCTGGGTGTAGCATGGGTTGGCAAACAGTGCGCCGCGGCGGGCGGCGCGCCACGTGGCAGTGACGTTGCAGCCCATGGCATTCGTCGACAAAAAGAAAACATTACCATAGCCACCACTCGCAAGAATCACGGCATCCGCCGCGTGGGTGGAGATCAGTCCAGTGTTCAAGTCACGAACGACGATGCCCTTGGCGTGGCCGTTGACCAGCACGAGATCGAGCATCTCGGTGCGTGGGTACATTTTCACACCGCCTTTGTGGATTTCCTTTTCGAGTGCTTGATAACAGCCGATGAGGAGTTGTTGTCCAGTCTGTCCCCGAGCGTAAAATGTGCGGGAAACCTGCGATCCGCCGAAAGAGCGGTTGTCTAACAGTCCTCCGTACTCTCGTGCGAAAGGCACACCTTGGGCAACGCATTGATCGATGATTGAATTAGAAATTTCCGCGAGTCGATAAACGTTCGCCTCGCGCGAGCGGAAATCACCGCCCTTGATGGTGTCGTAAAATAAACGTCGGACCGAGTCGCCGTCGTTCTGATAGTTTTTTGCACCATTGATTCCACCTTGCGCGGCGATCGAGTGGGCGCGGCGCGGGCTGCCTTGGTAACAGAAGCACTTCACCTGATAACCCAGCTCGGCGAGTGAAGCGGCAGCGGATCCTCCAGCGAGACCGGTGCCCACGATGATGATGGAGAATTTCCGCTTGTTCGCCGGATTGATAAGCTTGGAGTCCATCTTGTGCTTGGACCATTTTTGATCAAGCGGGCCGGACGGGATTTTGCTGTCGAGGACGATGGACATGGTGAAAGAGTGGTTAGATTTCCGTGGCGCTTGATACTTATGCCTTGAGGACACCGCAGAGGACTGAAATCGGGATGGAGATGAAGCCCGCCCAAATGGCGAAACTGTAAATGCGTGCGATCGCTTGAATCAGCGATTGCGATTTCTCGGTGCGAAGGCCGAGAGTTTGAAAGATGGACGCGACGCCGTGGGAGAGGTGGGAGCAAAGCAAACTCATGGAGATGATGTAAAAAATCACGACAAGTGGATTTTGAAATCCGATGATGACCATTTCATAGGGATCAATGGCTCCAATCCTCGCGAGCTGGGCATCGATGCGCACGGTAAAATGGAGGATATGGAAAATCACGAAAGCGAGAATGGTGAGACCAGAGACGATCATGATTCGCGACGACTTGCTGGCTTGGATCGTGGCCTTGTACTGATAGGCTTGGCGGGCCTTGCGGTTTTGCCGCGTCAGGCAAATGGTTGCCACCACGTGCAAGACGAGGGCCACCAACAGGACGATCCGTGCGATCCAGACGCCGGCACCGTGGAGCATCTCGTGGAGGAATTTTGCGTAGTCATTGAATGCCTCGCGCCCCACGTACATCAACAAGTTGCCGCTCAAATGCCCAGCGAGGAACGCGACCAGTACTAGACCAGTAATGGCGATAATGAGCTTTTTCCCAATAGAAGAGGACCAATAGGTGTCGAGACAACGAGTGAGGGCATTCATAGCGATGGAAAAACGTGGCTTGTAAGCCCGCGCGAGAAATAGACAGGGAAAGTCTGCTTTTCAAGGGGAGAGTCGGTTCAAAGTGAAATCGTTGGGTCAAATGGCGAAAAATGCCTTCAGCGAGTCTATTTGTCGATGGTTTGAAAAGTTGGCTCATGGATTGCTAACGGTTGTTACCACACAACCCATGGAAATGTTCAATGGCTACGACCCCGGAAAATTTTACGATGAAATGTTTTGCTCGGACGGTACCGTTCGGAGTCATTGTAGCCCGCTACTGAGTAAATTTGGTAAGCTCGATCAGCAAGATTTCCTCGCCCGAAAAGCCACCTCCGAACTCTACTTCCTACGCCAAGGGATCACCTTCAATGTCTATCACGATGATCGAGGCACGGAACGAATTTTCCCATTTGATCCAATTCCACGGGTAATGCCGGCCAACGAGTGGGAGCACATCGAAGCCGGACTCACTCAGCGGATCGTGGCGCTAAACTTATTTCTCCACGACATTTATCACGAACAGCAGATACTAAAAGACGGGGTGATCCCTCGTTTTTACGTCGAGCATGCCAAGCACTACCGCCCCGAATTCCGTGGCGTGAACGTGGCCGCTGACATTTATATCCACATCTGCGGCAGCGATTTGATTCGTGGAGCGGACGGCGTCTACTACGTGCTGGAGGACAACGGGCGCTGCCCTTCTGGTGCATCCTATCTGCTAGAAAATCGCAACGCACTGAAGCGGGCGTTTCCAGGAATTTTCGAATCGCTCGGAGTGCGTCCCGTCGACACCTACCCGCAGGACTTGCTGGACATGCTTCACCATATTTCGCCCCGCAAGGATGCAAATCCTGTTTGCGTTTTACTAACCCCCGGCTGCCATAACAGCGCCTACTTTGAGCATTGCTACCTCGCTCGCGAAATGGGCATCGACATCGTGGAGGGCAAGGACTTGGTGGTGATCGATAAATTCGTTTACATGCGCACGACTCGTGGCTTGCTGCGTGTGGATGTGATTTACCGCCGGATCGACGATGATTTTATCGATCCGGTGGTGTTTCGCAAGGATTCGGTGTTAGGCGTTCCTGGACTGATGAACTCTTACCGCGCTGGAAATGTTTCTCTCGCCAATGCCGTGGGAACGGGGGTGGCGGATGATAAGGTGATTTATTACTTCGTGCCCAAGATGATTCAATACTACTTGGGACAAGAACCGATCTTGCCAAACGTCCCAACGTATCTGGCCTCGGAGGAAGCAGATATGAAATATATTCTCAAAAATTTGCCTGAACTGGTGGTGAAAGCTGCCAACGAGTCCGGCGGTTATGGGATGCTGATGGGGCCCACCGCCTCCAAAGATGAAATCGCTAATTTCCGCGAACGCATCATCGCCGACCCCCGCAACTACATCGCCCAACCGGTCATTTCACTTTCAACCTCACCCACATGGTGCGAAGGCTCCATGGAGGGT
>VFJU01000222.1 GCA_009885905.1 Verrucomicrobiota bacterium | reverse complement strand
TTTGTGCAAGGGATGAGGCGCTAAGACCCACCCAGATCTGCGCAATAAAAAGAACTGGATTTCTCCTCATTTCAATAAGTGGTGGGATTAATTAATTCCATCAGGGCAGCCCATATTATCAACGATGCTGAGCAAAGCTATGCGTGAAATTGTTATTCCACATGAACTTTTAAGCGAAAGAAACATTTGGTAGTAATGCTGGACAAGTTGATAGTGATGACCTGATTGGCACCTACAATATTTGCATAGCCAGCGAGTGGCGACCAAGAGGATGGACTTGTTAGGTCGTTGGTGGTTTCAACTGTGTAGGTTCGGGTGAGGCCAATGTATCCTGTGCCAGAGGCTTGCTTGGCGTTGAAGTTCAAGAGAAAGCCGCCGCCATTCTTTGTAATCGTGAGCAATTGACCGCTAGATTGAACGGTTGGATCTGAGCCGAACGCATATTCGACGCTATTAACCAGACTGTCCCCATCCGCGTCAAAGCCATCTGCGGCTTGGCCAGAGTTCTCGCTCGTTTGAAAGTAATTCGTTCGCCAATTTGCAATTCCATCAGAAATAACCAGTGTAGCGGTCGATGTGCCTTGATAGATTGCATCGTTAATTATAGCAAACACGCTGTAATTACCTGGAAGCGACGGAGCACTTGGTAAGTCATTGTAATTCAATACAACAGAAAGACCGAGAGGATTAGTGGACGCCGAAACTGATTTAGAAGTGCCATCGTATGCTTGAGCCAGATTTCCCAAGCTGACAGTGGCTGGTCGTAGGGTTGTGGTGCTTGGCGAGTTGAAAAATACTGACGACGTGGTGGCATTTAAATTCAGCGCATTTCCAGAGAAATATGTTTGTGAGCAATAATTCTCGATTCCTGCACCTTGTGCATCAATACCGCTTGCCGTGGAGTTTAGGATAGAATTATTGAATGCAAAATTGTGACTGGTTTCCAATGCACTTGATGCCCCAAAGCGAATTCCTCTTTGATTGGAGGTGCAGGTATTGGAGATAAAGCTGTTTTGAATTGTGTCCCCAACCTCATTGGAGATGACATTGATTCCAATTTCATTCGATAGGCAGGTGTTGCCAATAACTTGGTTGTTTTTGGCGCCTTCTTCTACGAATATTCCATAACGAATATTTGCCTGACATAAGTTGTCCAGTGCTAAAGACCCAGATGTGGTAACATCGAAATCAATACCATCCATATTGACGTTAGAGATGGAGTTATTCACGAAAATGAGACCAGCAGTGCTGTTCACAGAGTTACCTTTGGTCCATATGCCTCGCGCCGCACCTCCATTGATGACACAAGAGGCAATCACACAGGGAGTGGTACAACCAGAAAGTAAAATCACATCTGAATCTTGAATCCGCGTGACTTTACTACCGAAATTCAAAAAGGACATTTTCTCTATTAAAATTCTTGAGCAATTTTCAAAATCGATTCCATGACGTCCAGTAGTGTTTGCACCGTTGATCACTCCGCCCGAGAGGCTGATGTAAGAACTCGATACCGATGAAAAAGCCACAATCCCAGGATTCAGATTGATCGTTCCATCGAGGATGACACAGGTATTTGAATCAAGCACCAGTGTGGAATCCCCATTGATTTGAGAGGCGGTAAGGTGTAGGACAAATACGTTGTTAGGGTTTGTTATCTTTGCATCATTATACAAAGTCTGAATTGCAGAAAGGCTTGAGGCTGATGTAATCAAATCGGTTCGCGTTCTGCCGTTCATAATGGCTTCGCTATGCGGATTTGTGGCGGTCGGGGGGTGAAAGTAGTCTTGTCCTGGGACACTAAATGCGTTGCTGGTCGTTAAAATCCTATTCACACCAGAACCCGCTACAATTTTTACTGGAAGTGTTACATTTGTCGTGAAGGAATTTCCGTAAAGAACATTAGCATACCCTGTGAGAGAAATACCTTGTGAGGAATTCTGGAATATATTCGAAACCAGAAAATTGTATTGGTTAGATGCAGATGTCCCGTTGGTTGAGATTCCTATGCCATTTCCATAACATCTATTATTGGCAACTTTGCACCAAGTGTCTTCGACGAGTGAGATCCCTGATGATGAATTATACTCGACTAAATTATTCAAGAGTGTCGAGCGAGCACACGATTCTAACAAAATACCGAGAAGATTATAGGTCGATAAATTCTCGGAGCAAACCGCCTGTGTAGCGTTTTTAATGTGGATTCCTGATGCGTTTGTACATTCTGAAACGTCACAGCGGGTGATCGTCATTTCGTTATCAAAAATCGTCGAGCCCAAGCCCTCCAACAAAATGCCATCAAGGATTGTACGGCGTACGGTGACTTGGTCGATATTGATTCGACTTACTCCAAGCGCCTCGATTCCGTAAAGATTTGCAAGAGCACCTTCGAGTGTAAGATTGTTGATAGAGACCATGTTGGACCCGTTGGTGATTTTAATAAGGGTAGGTGCCGTGGTGGAGGAGTTGGCTACGATGCAACTACTCGTTCCTGATAGAGACATATTTGATCCCAAGGTGAGGGGTAGGTTTGAAATGGTATAACGGGTTCCAGCCTTGAGCTTGATCATGATTTGCCGCGAGGGATTTGAAATTCGAGCTGCGTTGATGGCAGCTTGTAGGGTGGCAATAGATCCCGAAGTGTCGTTGATTGTCGTGAGAACTTCACCGCTTGGCTGTTGGACGTAGGTGCTATTTGGTACGGTGTAATATCCCATTACGGTGACCATGACGATTTCAACTGAGCTGGAGTAAGTTCCATTTGATACGCTGACCCCTAAAGAATAGTATCTTTTACCCCAGTAATCTAGAGGACCTGAAACGCTGATTTGACCGGTTAACGGGTTGATGGTGAATGCAGAGTCGGTGTTTCCTGACACCAACGAGTAGCCAGAAATAGGATTGCTTTGAGGGTCGGTTGCTAACACTGCGCCGACCGTCGTACTGGCAACTGCACGTTCCGTAATTGAAAATGCTTGGTTCGCGGTCACGACCGGCGCTGGAGAAATAAAACTCAATAAGCCATCTGCAGCCAATCGAGCTAAATAAGTTGGATTTTCTGATGATTTGATCTTCGAAAGATCAAGCCCAGAGGCATTTGCAATATAAAGTTTGCCCCCAGAGGTGTTAGTTAAGGTAAGTATTGCAGTAGTACCCCATCCCGTAGCGGTTTGAAATTTAATTGATGAGTTTGAATTTGTTCCAAGATCAATCGTGGCATTCACATCCACATCAAGGTTAGTTAAGATTGGGCCGGTACCTGCATATGTGATTTTAAGCATTCCGTTGCCGGTGCCATCGGCTACGAATTTCATATCACCACTCGGCAAGGCTGATGATGTACCAAGCTCGAGCGTGCCACCTTTGATTGAGACTCCGCCTGTGAATGTATTTGTGGCAGACAATATCAGTGTGCCAGGACCATTTTTTTTCAGTGTTGTTGCGCCTCCAGAACTATTAGGAATTGCCCCTGCGAATTCCATACTTCCATTGAGATCATCTTGATCGGCAAAAAGCGTTTTGATTCCTATTCCGGTGGCAGTGACGGGAGAAGTGAACTTGAGAAGTCCCGCTGACTTATTAATAATAATGATGGGCCCTATAGTTCCTGCTAGATTTATGACTTTATCGGTTGTTTCACCAGGTCCTGTGTAGCGTAAAGAGTTATAAGCAGTCGCTGATGTTGATCCCATATGGATGGTGCCAGCAGTTCCGATAGGGCTATTTGTCGCCGTATTTCCAATTGCATTTATTGCCACTGAATATGTAAATCCACCGCTGTTGCCAGCAATCGTGAGACCTCCATCAAAACTGTTGTTTGAGTTTCCAAAAGTTATAATTCGCGTTCCTGTTCCATCTATCAGCAGCTTGGCTTTGCCACTGATCAAACCATTGATAACCAGTGATTGATTTGTCGCGGCGTGTAATCCATTACCGGTCAATCGGAGCGTTCTTGTGGTTGGATCTGCGCCGGTATTAATTGTTCCATTTAGTGTTAGAACATTTGTTCCTGAGATATCCAAAATTCCACCTCCAGACGTTCCGGGCATGGTAATTATCTTGTTTGAGGCTTCGGATGTTGCTGCAAATGAATCACCCCAACGCAAGG